>CAMAPJ010000045.1 GCA_945860085.1 Synechococcus sp. UW140
GTTTGCTCCGGCTGCCAGGGGCGGAAGGATTTGGGCTTCTGCATGGCCCATTCTATCGCCCAGATCCATTGCAGTCACTGTGATCTGGGCAGATTTAAGGTCGTCTGTGGAGAACTGGAGAGCTGTTCTATGCGCAACAGGTTCCTAGGCCGAGGACATCGAGATAGCTGCTAAAACCACCCCAAAAAAACCGGGTGATTTCGGCACCCACAAAACTGCTCAACACCACCGAGGCCCGCTGGCGGGCCTCCAGCAGAGCCTCCTGGCGATCAAGCTCTGCCAGCAGGTCGGCCCCAGCGGCTGACGGAGCTGCTGCAGCTCTTGAGGCCCCCGAGTGGCTTGTGGGCAGGCGGGAGAGGGGCGGTTCGAGGGGTAGCTGGGCCAGACCCACCAGCCCGAGAGCCGTTAACGCCGCGATCACAGCCAGCCGCACGGCCAGGACCAAGGGATCGGGGTCCAGCAGGGAAGATCCAGCCACGTCAGCGACGCTAGGGGTACGGGTCAGCCTGCCTGGACCAACTGGCGCCCGTGGTCCCCTAGACAACTGGACAACTCCGGCTACCCGCCTGGGCCCAGCCAGCCAAACTCCAGCTCCAGCAAGGGAAAGCAGGTCAGGACCCGCACTCGCTTCCCAAGGCGATGGCGCGGATGGGCGGCGCCAATGGCGCACGAAAGGAGGGCCAGGCTGGGGCTAGCCCCGTGACCGAGTGGGCGGCTGGCTGGGGCCAGTCCCAGTCCTTGGCTCGCAGCCAGTCCAAAGGGCATCCGCTTAGGCTCCAAGCCCTTTCAGCCCTTGCAGCATGGCCCTTCAGATCGGCGACCCGGCCCCCGATTTCACCCTGCCCGACCAGGACGGCAACCCCGTGAGCCTGTCGTCCCTACAGGGTCAGCGGGTGGTGATTTATTTCTATCCCAAAGATGACACCCCCGGTTGCACCAAAGAAGCCTGCAACTTCCGCGACCAGTGGGCTGCCATCGAAAACAAAAGTATGGTCGTGCTTGGCATCAGCAAAGATGGCGCCGCCAGCCACATTAAATTCATCAAGAAATACAATCTGCCCTTCAGCTTGCTCAGTGACGCCGAGCCCTGCCCGGTGGCCGAGGCCTACGGCAGCTATGGCCTCAAAAAATTTATGGGCAAGGAATATATGGGCATGATGCGTCACACCTTTGTGGTCGACCCGATCGGCAATCTGGAGCTGATCTACCTGAAGGTTAAAGCCGAAACCATGGCCGACCAGATCCTCAAGGATCTCAAGCTGGCTTGATCGGACCCCGGAGCATCGGCCTGTTGCTTGAGCGGGAGAACGATCCAGGCAACAGGAAAGCCGAATCGCCAGCAAGCCCAAGTCGCCAAGCAAAACATGGACAGGTCCTGGGACGGCCATTGAGGGGACGGTGGAGACAGTCCCACCGTCCCCAGGCAATCCCCCTAGGGGTTGCGGCCATAGAGGGCGGAGAAAGTGGCCTTTGCCAGGCTATTGGCATTCACCAGATAGCCGACTAGGGCCGCCGTAGCCCCATCGGGAATCTCCAGGGGGGCTACGTTGAGAGCGTAAATCGTGAAGATGTAGCGGTGGGGCTTGTCTCCCACCGGCGGGCAAGGCCCCCCATAGGCACGAATGCCGTAATCGGTATTGACTTGGCGGATCCTCGCTCCAAGCGCCAGAGTTTCTGGGCTCAGACCGCCGGTCTCAAGGCTTCGCAAGCTGGCCGGCAGGTTGATCACAACCCAATGCCACCAGCTACTTCCGCCGGTTGGCGCATCGGGATCGTGCAGCAAAATCGCAAAGCCCTTAGTCCCAGCCGGCGGGTTTTTCCAGCTCAAATACGGCGAGATATTATCGCCGCTACAACCAAACCCGTTGAAATATGCTTCTTGGCAATGAGGCTATTAGCGGCAGTATCATGGGCTAGACAAGGAAAAATCTGCCGCCCCAGCCGGCCCCCCAGCCGCTAAGCCAAGGCTTGTAGCCAGGGGCAGAACAGAGGTGAAACAGCCAGCCAACCTGGGGTAGGTGTCCCCCCAATCCCACAACCAGTGATCAGCGAACTTGGGAAGGAAACGAGCCGTATAACGAGCCGTATAACCATCCATACGAAAAACATCGAAGAAACAGGCTTTTAAAGCCCACTTCCTGATCCGGCCAGAACAATCGCCCCAGGGAAGCGCTCAAATAAAACTATTAATCGCAGCCAATAAAAGTCAGTCGTCCATGGCTATTTTTAGTTTGGCATGGTCAATCCAAAACCCTTCAATCCAGGCCTCGACTAGGACTGGGTATGGCAAGCCGCCTTGCAGCACCTCCAGCATTAATCCAGGCGAGCTGGCTGGCTTGCCACGGCCAGGGCCGCCAGGCTTTCCAGCGCCAGGTTCGGGACCGCCATGAAGTCCACCCCCTGGGCCGCCAGCAGGGACGCAAGCGGGGCCCCATCGCCACCGGTGATCCAGAGCCTGCAGTCGCCCCTGGCACCCGCAGGGCTGATCGCAGCCCTGGCCTCCCGCCAACCCTGGGCGATCCCCCCTGCCACGGCCTCCAAGCAACCCCGCACCATCGCCTCGCTGCTATCGCGGGGCCAAGCCCCGGGAGTCGCTGCTGCCCACCAGGCCGGCGCGACCTGGGGCAGCCGGGCCGTGCCCGCCGCCAGGGCCCGCAATTGCAACGCCACGCCAGCGGACAGGCGCCCACCGCAGAAGCGGCCGTCCCCATCGACCAGGGTGAGACTCAAGGCCGTCCCCGCATCGGCCACCAAAATCGAAGTTCCAGGGCTGAGGCGCCCCTGGCGGCTCCAGGCCCCCCAGCCCACCAAGGCCCGATCGATGCCCAACCAGGCGGGCATTGCCCCGAGGGGCACCTGGTCCAGCGCTAGCCGCCGCTCTGCCGGCAGATCCAGCCCCCTGGGCAACTCCCCCACCGCCGCCCAGGCCCGCCAGCGGCCTGGGGGGATCGGCAGGGGCTGGGGAGCGGCAGAGGTGTGAAAGCAGCGCAGGGCAGGCGGTTCCAAGGGGGGCTGTAGGGGTAGCAGCGGATCGCTCGCCCCAGCGCCAATGGCCCCATCCCAGGCCCCCAGTTCCCCCCAGTGCCAGCGGCTGTTACCCAGCAGCACCACCGCCGCCGGTGCTGGGTCAGCCCCGGCTACGCCGGACGCCACAGCCGGGCCGGACGCCGGCGCCACCTAGATGCCCTCGCCCATCACCCCGGGCATGTGGATGCCGCATTCCTGCTTGAGGCCGCCGAAGCGGGTGGCGCGCCCCGAGCTGGTGCCGTCATCGGGGCCGCTGGAATGCCAGTCGCCGACGGTGGAATAGCCCTGCTCAAACAAGGGGTGCTGGGGCAGGTTGTGTTCCTGCATGTAATAGAAGACATCCTTTGGCGTCCAGTCGAGCAGGGGCCGCAGCGACCAGCGCTGGCGCACCTTGGCCAGGGGTTCCATGGCTTGGCGGTGGTCGGTCTGACCGCCCCGCACACCACTGGCCCAGCAGCGAACCCCCAGGGACTCCATGGCCCGGTCCAGGGGCTCCACCTTGCGCAGGCGCAGGTAGAGCTCCATGTCTTCGAGCTTGCCGGTGCTCCAGAGCTGGCCATGCAGGGCCTCCATCCGGGCCGCGCTGAGCTCGGCCTGGGCGACGGTCAGGCGCAGATCAAGCAAGCACGTGAGCGTTTCGGCGTAGCGATAGGTCTCGGGGGGGAGATAGCCCGTATCCACCCAGATCACCGGTACGGGCTGATCCAAGCGACTGATCTGATGCAGCAACACCGCCGATTGGATGCCGAAGCTGGTGGTGAGGACAAAGCCGGCCCCGAAGGTCTCCAGGCCCCAGCGCAGACGGCTGGCCGCATCGCCCTGGGCCAGCTCCTGGCAGATCAGCGCCGGATCAACAACGGGATCCCCAGCCGGATGACCAGCGTGATCCGGGTCCGATCCGCCGCGCCGCTCTAAATCAGCAAGGGTGCTTGTCATGACTCCCATCTTCTCGCGCCGACGACTCTGGTTAGGGTTTGGCCTACTTGCCCCCTGGAGACGGCTGCGCCGATGGTGCCGACCCCCAAGCCCGCGCCCGTGGTGATTGCCGGCGGCGGTTTCGGTGGCCTGACCACGGCCCTGGCCCTGGCGGCCCACAAGCACCATCCGCCGATCCTGTTGATCGAGCCCCAGGACCGGTTCCTGTTCCTGCCCCTGCTCTACGAACTGCTCAGCGGCGAATTGCGCCGCTGGGAAGTCGCTCCCCGCTATGACGCCCTACTGGCCGGCCGGGGCGTGGCCTGGTTGCGGGATCGGGTCGCCCGCATCGACAGCGCCGGCCATTGCCTGCAGACCGACTCCGGCCGCCAGATCGACTACAGCCGCCTAGTGCTGGCCACCGGCGGCCGCAGCGACGACTTCGGCGTCCCCGGCGTGCGCGACCACGCCCTCGACTTTCGCAGCCTGGCCGATGTCGAACGGCTGCAGCAATTGATTGGGCGTCTCAAGCAGCGCCATCGGCCCCTGCAACGGCTCGTGGTGGTGGGGGCCGGCCCCAGTGGCGTCGAGCTGATCTGCAAGCTGGCCGACCTGCTCGAAGGCAGCACGATCCTGGAACTGGTGGAACAGGGACCCGATCTCCTGCCCAGCGCCCGCTCCTTCAACCGGGACCAGGCCCGCAGCGCCCTGCTGCGCCGCGACATCCACCTGCGCACGGGCACCCGAGTGGAGCGCCTTGATGGCACCGGCCTGGAGCTGGTGCGGGGCGGATTGGCTCCAGGAGGCATCCCAGAGGCCGTGCAACGGGAACGACTAGCGGCGGATGCGGTGATTTGGACGGCGGGCATGGCGGCGAACCTGCCAGCAATCAGCCCAGCCCCAGGGAGCGATCGCCGCGGCCGACTGGCCTGCGGCAGCGACCTGCGGGTTGCTGGCCTCAGCGATGTCTTTGCCCTGGGCGATGCGGCCCTCTGCGGCGAAGACCAGCCCCCCCTGCCAGCCACGGCCCAGGTGGCCTACCAGCAGGCCCAGCACCTGGCCGCCAACCTGCAGCTCTCCCTGGCCGGCCAACCTCTCAAACCTTTCCAGTGGAATGACTTAGGCGAAATGATCGGCCTGGGCATCGGCCAGGCAAGCCTCACGGGCCTGGGGCTCACCCTGGCCGGCCCCGCCGCCTTCCAGATCCGCCAGCTCGCCTACCTGGCCCGCATGCCGGGGCTGTCCCACCAACTGCGGGTCGCCGCCGGCTGGCTGGCGGACTGGCGATGAGCCTGACCTCCCTGCTCATGGACCCGGAATCCCGAAGGATGGCCACCACTCAGGAAATAGCCACGGCCCAGGGAATGGCCAAAGCCCAAGACATGCTTACGGCCCTGCTACCTCCCAAGGGCCTGCTACTCGATGCCATGGGCACCTTGATCGGCCTGCGCCACTCCGTCGGCCACACCTACGCCGCCTTGGCCGCCAACCACGGCCTCAGTGTCAGCGCCACTGCCATCGACGCGGTGTTCCCGCGCATCCACCGCCAGGCCCCACCCTTGGCCTTCCCGGGCCTGGACGGCGCGGCCCTGGAGAGCGCCGAGCGGCAGTGGTGGGCCGATTGCATCGCCGCGGCCCTGGCTGCCGCCGGCCTGGAGGAGCCCCTACCGGCGGCCCTTGCCGATGACTTGTTTGATCGCTTTGCCCAGGCCGATCTTTGGCGGGTATACGACGACGTGGCCGCGCCACTGGAGCGCTGGCACCGCCGCGGCCTGCGGCTGGCGGTGGTCAGCAATTTCGATGGGCGCCTGGTTGGTCTGCTGCGCGATCTGGGGCTGGCTGACTGGATCTCGGTGGTGGTGGTCTCCAGTGCCGCTGGGGCCGCCAAGCCCGATCCGGCCCCCTTTGCCCTTGCCCTAGACCAACTCGGCCTTAGCGCCGCCCAGGCCTGGCATGTGGGCGACAGCCCGGAAGATGAACTCGGCGCCCGGGCGGCGGGGCTTGCCTGCCTGCGGATCCGGCGTCCTTGAAACAGGCCGTCCTGCTGGGCCGCACCGCTGGTCTGCGCCCTTCGATGGAACGGCGCCTCGAGCGGATCGGCCAACGGCGCCATCCGGAATCCCACGGAGCCGACCTGCTCAGCCTGCAGCGCCTAGCCCAAGAAAGCCTGGAGCTGGAACTGCCCGTGAGCCTGGTGATCGATGGCCGCGGCCTCTGCCGGCTCGTCTGGATCGGTCCGCTGGAACAATCGGGCCGCCTGCTGGAGCGTCTGCCCGGCTCGGCCCGCCGCCATGGCCCCGGCCTGCGCCTGATCACCTGCACCGCAGCGCGCCAGCTCGAACCCCAGGGCAGCGAGGCGGTGGTGGGGCTGGATCTGGGCCCCAGCCTCTGGCTGCGCTACGGCCAGCAGCCCCAAGCTGGCGGCCACTGGCCGGCCGGGCTCTATGGCCTAGGCGACCCGAGGCCCGGACGGGCCGGCGAGGAGCGGGGCCAGCCCTGGCAGCGGCTGGCCGAGGGCTCCCTAGAGGAGCTCTGCGCCCTGGACAGTGGCAGCGGCCCAGGACCTGAGCGGGGGGCCCAACCGGCCGCGCCGGCCTCGGGGCGGGAGCGGGTGCTGCTGCTGGCCCTCAGCAGCAGTGATCGCCAGGCCAGCCAGCGCCAAATCGCCGAACTGGAGGGGCTGGTGCGCAGCGCCGGCGCCGATCCAGTGGGGGTGGTGGAGCAGCGCCGTTCCGATCGGACCGCCCACAGCCTCTGGGGCGAGGGCAAGGTCATGGAGGCCGCCCTAGAGGCCCGCAGGCTTGGCGCCACCTTGGTGGTCACCGATCGGGATCTGGGCCCCTCCCAGGCCCGCAACCTGGAACGGGTGCTGGACCTGCCCGTTAGCGACCGCAGCGAGCTAATCCTTGACATCTTTGCCCAAAGGGCCGCCAGTGCCGCCGGGCGCCTGCAGGTGGAACTGGCCCAGTTGCGGTACCGCCTGCCGCGTCTCAGCGGCCGTGGCCTCAGCCTCTCGCGGCAGGGCGGCGGCATCGGCACCCGCGGCCCGGGCGAAACCCAGCTGGAGAAAGACCGCCGCGCCATTGCCCGCCGCATCGACAAGCTGCAAGAAGACGTGCGCAAACTCGGCGACCACCAGGCCCGTCTGCGCCTAGGCCGCCAGGGCCAACGGCGCCTGGCCTTGGTGGGTTACACCAACGCCGGCAAGAGTTCCCTGCTTAATGCCCTCAGCAAACCGGCGGCCGGCGAAGAGGTGCTGGCCGAAAACAAGCTGTTCGCCACCCTCGATGCCACCACCCGGCGCATCAGCCGGGCCGATCCCGAGGGCGGACGACCCCAGACCCTGTTGCTCACTGACACCGTTGGCTTCATACGCGAACTGCCGCCGCCCCTAGTGGAAGCCTTCCGCACCACCCTCGAGGAAACCCTGGAAGCAGACCAGCTGCTGGTGGTGGTGGACCTGGCCGATCCGGCCTGGGGCGACCAGCTCGACACGGTGCACGCCATCCTCGATGGCCTGGGCAGCCACAGCCCCCGGCGCCTGATCGCCAACCAGATCGATCGCTGCCCTGCAGGGGCCCTAGAGCAGGCCCGGATCCGCGATCCAGGAGCCCTATTCGTGTCGGCCACGGCTGGGCTGGGACTCCAGAACCTGCGTGAGTGGATCTTCCAGACGCCAGCTCAGGCCTCTTCCCCGGACTGATCTCAGCCGTAAGGGGCGCCGAGCCCCCAGACCCGCTGTAGCCGCCGCCACACAAAACCCCATCCCATGGGGGCCAGAGCTGACCTCCTGTGGCACGATCAAAGACGTTGGCCCATTTCGAATCCCTGCCTGCCATGGCTCTCCAGCTCGGCGATACCGTTCCCGATTTCACCCAGGACTCCCAGCTCGGTCCGATCAACCTCTACGACTTCGCTGGTGACAGCTGGGTTGTGCTGTTCTCCCACCCGGCGGACTACACCCCGGTCTGCACCACTGAACTGGGCGAAGTGTCGCGCCTGCGGCCCGAGTGGGAGAAGCGCAACGTCAAGACGATTGCTTTGAGCGTGGATTCTGCCGAAAGCCACAAGGGCTGGATTAGCGACATCAACGACATCCAGCAGACCAGCGTCGACTATCCGATCCTGGCCGATGCCGACAAGAAGGTGAGCGATCTCTACGGGATGATCCATCCCAATTCGCTCAACAATCTGACAGTGCGTTCGGTGTTTATCATCGACCCCAACAAGAAACTGCGCCTGCAGATCACCTATCCCGCGAGCACCGGCCGGAACTTCCAGGAAATCCTGCGAGTGATCGACTCCCTGCAACTCACCGACTACCACCAAGTCGCCACCCCGGTGAACTGGAAGGACGGCGAGGACTGCGTCGTGGTGCCCTCGATCCCCACCGAAGAAGCCCGCGCCAAGTTCCCCAAGGGCGTCACCGAAGTACGTCCCTACCTGCGCTTCACCCCCCAACCCAATAAGTAAATCTGGGCCGGTTCTCCACCAAGGGATGACCGGACAGGGTCGAGCCCCTGGGCTCGCGCGTTTGCGGCCCTCCCATCATGGGAGGGCTTTTTGCTGGCCTGCCCCCACCGCCCATGCGCGTTCTCGGGCTGATGAGCGGCACCAGTGCCGATGGGATCGATGCCGTGCTGGCGCGCTTCGGGGGCAGGCCGGAGCGGCCCGCCTGGCAGCTGCTCCACAGCGTCTCCCTCCCCTATCCGGCGGGCCTGCGCGACCAGCTGCTGGCCGTGGGCCAGGGCCAGCCCACCCCAGCCGCCGCCCTGCTGGAGCTGGCCGAAGCGTTGACCGAAGCCCAGGCGGAAGCGGCGCGGGCCTGTGATCCCGGGGGCCAGGCCGAGCTCGTCGGCTGCCATGGCCAGACCCTCTGGCACCGCCCCCCCCAAGCCGGCCGCCGCGGCGCCAGCTGGCAGCTGCTGCAGGGCCCCCTCCTGGCCGAGCTGCTGGCAACCCCGGTGGTGTTTGACTTCCGGGCCCAGGATCTGGCCCTTGGCGGCCAGGGGGCGCCCCTTGTGCCGGCCGCCGATGGGGCCCTGCTGCCGGCGATCGGCGGCTGGCGGGCCCTGCTCAACCTCGGCGGCATCGCCAATCTCACCCTGCTGCCGCCTCGCTCAGGACCGCAGCGGCTCTCGCCGATCCAGGGCTGGGATTGCGGTCCCGCCAACAGCCTGCTCGACCTGGCCGTCAGCCAGTTCAGTGATGGCCGGCTCAGCTTTGATGCCAACGGCGCCTGGGCTAGCCAGGGCCTCATCAATGAAGCCCTAGTGGACCAGTGGCTGCAGGAGCCCTACCTGCAGCAGGCTCCCCCCAAATCCACGGGCCGAGAGCTGTTTGGCTCCCTAGATCTGGCGCGCCGCCTCCAGGCCCTGGAGCAGGCAGCTCATGCCCGCGGCGAAAGCCTCAAGCCCGCCGATGCCCTGGCCAGCCTCACCGCCTTCACGGCCGCGGCCGTGGCCCAGGACCTCCATCGGGGCCCCATGCCCCTGGAACTGCTGGTGGCCGGAGGCGGCGCCCGCAATCACCTACTGATGACGGAACTGCGCCGTCGTTGCCGAGGAATGGCCGTGCGTCCCCTGGCGGAGCTAGGCATTGGCGACTGCGAACGGGAGGCGCTGGCCTTTGCCTTGCTGGCCTGGTGGCACCGGCTCGGCCATGCCGGCTCCCTTCCCTCGGTCACGGGCGCCCGCCAGGCCGCCGTTCTGGGCGTCTGCACCAGACCTAGGCGGGGTGGTGCGGGCTTTAGACACGCGGCGGATTGAGCCGCAGCCGCCGGGGAGCCCCGCGCAGGCGCCTGGGCTCGGCCTGTTCCTGCTGCTCGAGGGCCTGGCGAAAGCTGTCGGTTTCTTGCGCCGCCCTGACCCGAGAGGCCGATGCCCTTGACGCTGCCGCTTGAGCCGAAGTCCGAGCTGACGGGGCTTGGCTGGCTGGCGACGCAGGCAAGGGGGCCGCTGCTGGTGTTAGGGCTGCGGGGGTTGGGGATGCGGGCGTTATTGGGGCGTCGGGCGTTGCGGAGGCCCGCAGGGCGGCCTGTTGCTGCTCGAAACGCTCGAGGCCCTGCTGAATCAACACCCGGGCCATGTTGCTGACGGTGCGGGCCTCAGCCTCGGCAACGGCACCAAGGCGATCGCAGAGATCTTCCGGCAAGACCACCTGAATCCGGGGGGACTTGGGGCGGCCACTTGTGGAGTTCTGTCGGGTCGCCACAGAGTCAGCCCAGAGCGCGAAGGACAGGACCCCAGGGAGGGGATTTAATCGGTGCGCGAAGGACCGCGAAGGACCGGGAAGGACCGGAGCGGGGCGCAGCCGGGGCGGAACCGAGCCGCTCGGATCCCCTGGAGTACCTACCAGTGTACTGAGATGCACAAGGGTAGTATCCGGGACTATGGTTGTGTCATTACCACCCACCCCTGGTCCCGATGGGAAAATCAGTGACAGCGCAAGGACTGGCTAATCAGGGCGGGCCCGGTCAAAGGGTGACCAGCCCAGCGGGAGTCAGCCCAACCCTGGGCGGCGCTACCGCCGCCGGCCCGGCTGCGGACCAGACCCCGATCTCCTTGCCCCTGGGCACGGGCAGCCGCGCCCGTCGGGCACCTGTTAGCCCCAAGACCACTGCCGTCAAAACCCCTGCAGCCAAGGCCGTTACCGCCACGGCCAAAACGGATGCCAGCAAGCCTGCTGGGGCCAACAAGGGCACACCGGGCCGGGCCAGCGGGGCGCTGAAAACAGCCAAAGCCGGGCTTGGCCGGGGTGATCAGGCCCGAAGCGAGCGCCGTCGCATCGCCGAACAAAGCGACGTGCTTGTTTCAGCGGTGATCAGCACCTACCTGCTCACCCATCTGCACCATGTGCTGCAAAGGGCCGAGTTCGGTGCCCAGCAGGAGGGCCGCGCCGCCCTAGCCGCCAACTACGCCCAGCTACGCAAGGTGCTCTGCCTCGATGCCCGCACCATGGAGGATGCCTCCGCCAGCGGCCAGCCCGAGGACGCCCCCCAGGCGGCCTAAGGAGGGGCTCAGGCGGCCGCCGCAAGGCCCTCGGCCCTTTCCCCCGGTTCGTGGCGGCATGGGACCCCTTCCGCGTCAACAACCTGCTCCCCTAGGGCCCCAGCTCGAGTACCCATGGGCAAGCGCCGCAGGCAGCAGCCCACAGCCGGGGCTGCTGCCTGTTTCAAGTTGCTTTGCACGACGGCTGAAACTGCATAGGGTCAGAAAGCGTGCAACCCAGCCATGGCCCAAGACCAGCCAACGCCTGCCCCAGGGGCTGTCCGCAGCAACGCCACCGGCAACAGCACCGGCAACGCTGCCAGCCTCTACGCCCGCATCAGCCAGGACCCGGAGCTCACCCAGGCCCTGTTCCGCCAGGCCCTGCAAAACCCCTCAGGCACGCTCGAGCAGATCTGCCGGATCGGCGACGACTGGGACCTGCCGGTCAGCGTTGAGCAGGTGAAGGCCCACATCAGCTCCCTCGAGGACCTGGACAGCAAGCAATGGCTGCTGAAGGCCCGCGGGGGCCTCTAAGGCAGAGCGCTGGCGCCTGGCGCCGCCGCCACCCTGGGCCCAGCTGAAGAAAAGCCAGTAGCTGACGATCGCCAGACCGGCCGCCACCACAAGGGCGGCCACCTGTTCGAGTCGTTTGATCATGGCCCTGGCCGCAACCGCAGACCGATCAGTCTGCCGCTCAGGGGATGATGGGAGCACGCTTGTAGCTCCGTGCCCGTGCTTCGTCTGGAACGTGTTTCAAAGATTTACCCCACCGGTGAGGTGCTTAAGGACGTCACCTGGGAAGTCAAGGGCGGCGATCGCATTGGCCTAGTTGGGGTGAATGGGGCGGGCAAATCGACCCAGATGCGGATCATTGCCGGCCTGGAAGAGCCCACCAGCGGGCTGGTGGTCAAGCAGGGGGAGCCACGCATCGCCTACCTGCAGCAGGAATTCGATGTGGATCTGGCCCGCAGCGTCCGCCAGGAGTTGTTCCAGGCCTTTGGCGAAGCCGCCCAGGTGCTTAATCGCCAGCGCCAGGTAGAAGACGAGATGGCAAGCGACAAGGCCGCCAGCGATCCGGACCATCTCGACGACCTGATCCACGAACTGGGCCGGCTGCACAGCCGCTTTGAGGCGCTACACGGCTACGAGCTCGATGCCCGCATCGACAAACTGCTGCCCACGATCGGCTTTACCCCCGAAGGCGCCGAACAGCCCGTGGGCGACTATTCAGGCGGCTGGCAGATGCGGATTGCCCTCGGCAAAATCCTGCTGCAGGACCCCGATCTGCTGCTGCTCGATGAACCGACCAACCACCTGGATGTGGAAACGATTCAGTGGCTGGAGGGCTATCTGATCGACCAAAGCGTGCCTTTAGTGGTGATCAGCCATGACCGGGCCTTCCTCGATCGGGTCTGCAACCAGATCGTTGAGACCGAACGGGGCATTTCGCGCAGTTACCTGGGCAACTACAGCCAACACCTGGAGCAGAAAGCCTTCGAGCGCGAAGCCAGCCAGGCCGCTTTCGAGCGCCAGCAAAAGGAACTCTCCAGCCAGCAGGCCTACATCGACCGGTTCCGGGCCAGCGCCACCCGCAGCACCCAGGCCAAGAGCCGCGAAAAACTGCTTGACAAGGTGGAGCGCATTGAAGCCCCGGTGGATGCCCTTGGCGGGCCCCGCTTCAGTTTTCCAGCAGCGCCCCGCTCCGGCCGCCAGGTGGCCCTGCTTGACAACCTCAGCCACAGTTACGGCGAGCGCATCCTGTTTCTGGGCGCCGAACTGGAAATCGAACGGGGCGATCGCATCGCCTTTGTGGGGCCCAACGGGGCCGGTAAATCCACCCTGCTGCGGCTGGTGATGGGCATGGAGGAACCCCTGGATGGAACGGCCAGCCTGGGGGAACACAATGTGATCGCGGGCTATTTCGAACAGAACCAGGCCGAGGCCCTCGATCTCAGCAAGACCGTGATTGACACCCTGTTCGAGGCAGTGCCCGATTGGACCCAGACCCAGGTGCGCTCCCTGCTGGGCAGTTTCTGTTTCAGCAATGACGCCGTCTTTAAACAGGTGGGTCAATTGAGTGGCGGCGAAAAAGCGCGGCTGGCCCTAGCTCTGATGCTGCTCTCGCCCTGTAATTTACTGGTACTTGATGAGCCCACTAACCACCTAGATATTCCGGCCAAACAGATGCTGGAGGATGCCCTAATGGAGTACGAGGGAGCCGTACTAGTTGTGTCCCACGACCGCTACTTCATCTCCAGAGTCGCAAACCGAATCGTGGAACTGCGTGACGGCGAACTGGTGCTCTATCGGGGTGATTACGCCTACTACCAGCAAAAGAAAGAAGAAGAACTTCTGGCGGCTGAGGAACAGCGCCTGCAACGGGAACTGGAAGCCAAACGCCGGGCCAGCAAGGAAAAACAGAAAGCCAAGGCGGCTTCGGGCAAGTTGGCCACGGCCGTCAAGGGCTGAAGAAGGCCAGGCCCGCAGCCAGAGCGCAGGCGGCACCATCCCTGACCGCAACCCCGGGGCCACCAAGCCGAGGACCTAGCGCCGAGGGCAGATCCGCCACGCCGTTGGGGCCTTCCGCCAGCAGCGCCCCTTTATCAAACTTCATGCCCCCTTAGGCATGAAGACCCATTTGACTGGACTCGCTGGAATTGTGTGCATAACCTGACTGTATCCATTGCGACACTCAGGCCATGGGTCCCTTCTCGAGCAACGCCGCCTTCCTGTCCCAGGTCCCGCTGAACCCAGGTTCCTCCAGGGCCGGCCTGGAGCCTGGTCCGTCCTGGGGCCCAGCCGTCCACGACCATGTCGACACCTATTTCGAATGCATTACCGCCTGCTCCCTCGATGACGGCGAGTGCGTGACCCGCTGCGTCGAAACCCTGCGCGAGAGCACCTGAGCCGCCCCTGGCGTCCTTGCCCGACTGCGGTCGCCGCCCTGACAGGCGATCGCAACCAACCAACGCCCAGGAACCCGCCCAGGCCCAGCAGCCCGCGGGATCAGTGCCGAGACGCTGACAGGGGTCACTAACTCTGTGGCGATCGATACGCGAGCACTCGAAACATTTTGTAGTGTTCAGGGGGCTCCCAATGTCCCCTTGCGTTGTCCGCCATGTCCGAACCGCTCGCCCTCACCCTTGGCCAGCAATTCGAGCTGGAACGCATGACCCGGGTGATCGACTCCACCGCCGATCTGCAAACCCTCCAAGGTCTCGCCAAGCAACTGCTGCAGGCCTGGCACAGCCAAAAAGCCGCCACCCAGTGGGTCATGCGTCAACAGCTCAGTGGTCCTCCCCGGATCGGCCTTGATCCCAGCTTGCTGCTTGCCAGCTTCGAGCCCCCCAGCCCCTCCGATTCCGGCAGCCACCAGGGCTAATTGCTCAGTCGCCGATCACTGAGTCGCCGATCACCCAATAGCGGATCGCTCCCCAGCGGATTGTTCTGCAAGCCTGCCCTTTTAAGCCTGGCCGTCTCAGGTCAAGCCACCAGCTTCAGCCGCCTCCCGGGGACTCCCTCCTAGAGGCGGCCTCACCAGATGACCGGCCAATCCACAGATGGGCGATCCAGCCCACCAGATTGGGCGCCCGATGGGCTGACCAGCCCGCCTCCAACCCGGCAGCCTCAGGGCCGCCAAAAGGCCTTGTATTCACCGAATTCTTCACCGACGCCATGAACGCCCATCCCTACCTGCTTTGCTTCCTGGCCTTCGGTGCCGCCTGCAGCAGCCTCTGGGCCTGGAAGATCGCCCAACGCCGCCCTGCCGGTCCATGATGGGATCAGCCGATTGGGCTGGGGTCCCCTCGCGTCGCTTCTGCCGATGACTGACCTGCTCACCCACATTTTTCCCCTGATCTACGGCGGTTTCTTCCTGCTGTTGCTCTGGCAGGCCTTCAAGGTGATGGCCCGAGGCTTTAGTGCGGTTCCTCGCCTGGACGATCCCCAGCCCAGAAACGGCACCGATCGCACCGGCCGGCTGACGATCCATCCCGAGCTGCTCGATGCCGAGGGTCAGTTGATCCGCGATGACCTGCTGACCGTGCGGTTCAGCGCCGACCAGGATCCGCCCTTGAGCCCCAGCGACGCGCAGCCTTGAGCCCCCTGGGCCACGCAGTAGGAGAATCACCAGAGCACGCCAACTGGTACAACCGTTGGGTGGATGTGTTTCAGGCGGAGGCCTCTTTCGGTGGACCAGAGAACCCGCATCGTGGCAGCAGTGCTACGCAGCCTGAAGCTGCCCCCCCGCTTCCGCCTGCGGATGGTCAAGGAAGACCCGATGCGACTGGAGCTGAGCATTACCCCGGCCTACGGCAAGGATCCAATCCTGGTCGGCCTGGTGGAATCCCAGGATCTGGTAGCCCGTCGCGACCGGGAAGGTCGCATCCCCCGGGACCTGCAGGGCACCTGGGACTGGACCGTGCGTCACGGCAAGGTGACCACCGGAGGCTGGAACCCCTACCTGAAGGAGGCCTTGCAAACGATGTTTGAAACCGGGCTGCCCGCCATCGTTTACGAAGAAACCACCGGCGAGGCCTACCACCCTGTCGATGGCATCCGCCACGTGCGCTGAGCTCCTTTGACCGTGCCCCGGTCCTGCCCCCCATCCGCGCCTTTGCCTTCCCAGTCGCCTGCGTCCAGCCTGCCGATTGAGACCTGCTTGGGCGCGATTGTGGCGGGACTGCCGCTTGGCGGAACCCTGCTGCTACAGGCACCCCCTGGCGCCGGCAAAACCACCCGGGTGCCCCTTGCCCTGCTTGAGGCCTGGGGCGCCAACGCCGGCAGGATCTTGATGCTGGAGCCCCGGCGCCTGGCGGCCAAGGCAGCTGCCGAGCGGCTCGCCGCCAGCCTGAACGAACCGGTCGGAGCCACGGTGGGCTATCGGGTCCGTTTTGAGCAGCGCTGTTCGGCCGCCACCCGGATCGAGGTGCTCACCGATGGGCTTTTCCTGCGGCGCCTGCAGGCCGATCCAGGCCTCGATGGGGTGGCCTGCGTGATCTTCGATGAATTCCACGAGCGCCGTAGCGAGGCGGATCTGGCCTTGGCCCTAGTGCGGGAGGCGCGCACGGTCTTGGCGCCGGATCTGCGTCTACTGGTGATGTCGGCCACCTTGAACCTGGCCCCTTTGGCCAGTCAGTTGCCCGAAGCCCAGCAGGTCACCAGCGAGGGCCGCAGCTTTGCGGTCGGCGTGACCCACCAGGCGCCGCGGCCCCTGGAGTCCCTGGGCAGCCAGGTTGTCAGGGCCCTGGAACAGCACTGGCTCGATCAGCGCCAGCCACGAGAATCGGTGCTGGTGTTCCTGCCCGGCCAAAAGGAAATCCACCAGTGCCATCGGGCCCTAGAGGCGAGCTCCTGGGCCCAGGAGCTGGAGATTTGCCCCCTACACGGCAGCCTGCCCCTGGCAGCCCAAAGCCAGGCCCTCGCAGGCGCCCGCCAGGAGGGCGGCAAGGTGGTGCTGGCCAGTGCGATCGCCGAAAGCTCCCTGACCCTGCAAGGGGTCACCCTGGTGATCGACAGCGGCCTGAGCCGCCGCAACCGCTTCGATCCACGCACCGGCATGGATGCCCTGGTGACCGGTCCCGCCAGCCAGGCCAGCGCCGAGCAACGCCGCGGGCGCGCCGGGCGCCTCGGCCCCGGTCGCTGCATCCGCCTCTGGTCCGCCGCCGACCAACAGGGGCGACCCGCCTTTGATCCACCCGAACTACAAGAGGCCGATCCGGCACCGCTGGTGTTGCAACTGGCCCAATGGGGGGCGGGCCTGGGCGAGGGGTTGCCCTGGCTGGATCCGCCCCCCCGGGCCAACCTGCTCGAGGGTCTGTCCCTGCTCCAGACCCTGGGGGCCGTCGATCAATCCGGTGCCCTCAGCGGCCACGGCCGCCAGCTAGCAGGGCTGGGGGTGCATCCGCGCCTGGGACAGCTTCTCTTGCGAGCACGGGCCCTCGGCGAAGCCGAGCTGGGTTGCGCCCTGGCCACCCTGCTCAGTGAGCGGGATCCCCTCAACCCCCAAACCGAAGGCAGCGACCTGGGCCGCCGGCTCGACTGGCTGCGCCAACCGGGCCGAGATCCCCAGCGTCAGCGCCTGCTGCAAGGACAACGGCAGTTGTTTGGCCAACTACAGGCCCTAGGACCGATCAAGCCCCCGGAGCCCCCAGCCGGTCGGCCGGGGCCAGGCAGCCCAAAGGGGGCCCAATCGAAGACCCCAGAGGCAGCCCAAGCGTCTGCGACCGTCTCTCTGAGCCGCAATGCCCTCGCCGGCGAGCTGGTGGCCCATGCCTATCCCGACTGGGTGGCCCTGCTGCGCCCCGACGCCAAGGAGCGCTATCTCACCCGGAGCGGCCGGGGCGCCCAGCTCAATCCCAGCGATCCGCTCAGCGGCTGCGAGGTGCTGGCCATCGCCCGCACCGACGGAGCCGGACGGGACTGCCGCATCCACCTGGCGCTGCCCCTGGCCCGCGCCAGCCTGGAGGCCCTAGCCAGCGCAGCCGGCTCGAACGAGATGCTGGTGCGCTGGGATCCCCAGGGCCAGCGGGTGCGCTGCGAGCGGCAACGGCGGCTAGGGGCGCTGATCCTGCAGCGCAGTCCCTGGCAGGACCCACCGCCGGAGCTTGTGAAACAGGCCCTGTTGGCGGGGTTGCGCCAAGACAATCCGGTAGGCGGCTCCGGTCCCCAGGGCTTGCAGCTGCTGCCCTGGACGGAGACGAGCCGCAACCTGCAGCAACGGCTCTGCCTGGCCCACCAGCACCTGGGTGCCCCCTGGCCCAACCGCAGCGACAGTGTGCTGCTGGCCAGCCTCGAGAGCTGGCTGGGCGAGCAATTGGAGGGGCTGACTTCAGCGGCGGACTTCCAGCGCATCGAGCTGGTGGAGGCCCTTTGGAGCGGCCTAGCCTGGGAGTGTCGACGCCAACTGGATCGCCTCCTGCCTGAATGCGTGCCGATTCCCTCAGGACGGCTGGCAAGGCTGGACTACAGCTCGGGGGTGCCGGTTCTGGCGGTGAAACTGCAGGAGATGTTCGGCTGCGACGACGGCCCCCGGCTACTGGAAGGCCGGCTGCCCGTGAGCCTGCAGCTGCTCTCGCCAGCCGGCCGGCCCGCAGCCATCACCAGCGACCTGGCCAGCTTCTGGCGCTCGGGCTACCGCCAGGTGCGCTCCGACCTGCGCGGCCGCTACCCGCGCCACCCCTGGCCGGAAGACCCGAGCACGGCCCAGGCCACAGCCCTGACCAAGCGCCGCCTCGCCCAAGCGGCCGACGGTAAGGCGCCCTGAGGGTTCGGAAGACCGCCCAGTCGCGACCGGATCTAGCCCGCCAACCAAGCTCAATATTTCCTTACAATTGGCGGGTTGCTTCACGAATTATCAATGGCTGACTCCACCTCCCGTTTTGGTTTTGTCAATTTTGCTGAGACCTGGAATGGCCGCTTGGCCATGCTCGGCTTCGTGATCGGCCTCGGCACTGAGCTGCTCACTGGCCAGGGCATCCTCAGCCAGATCGGCCTGGGTTGATCTCTGCCCCAGCCAATCTCCGGTCTCGCCCCAAGGCTTGACCACCGAAGCCCCAGAAGGGGCTTTTTTGATGGGAGGCTCCCTGGCAACCCGGCCCAACGCTGAAGCTTGCCTTTGCCAAGACGCCTCGGCGCAGAGACCAGCATCAGCCAGACTGCACACACCTACAAGTCCAGAACTGCCTTGGCACGTTCCTTCGCCAAGAACCGCCGCGACGGCGCCCGTCAGATCAGCATTGCTGTGGTGATCAGCGCCATTGGCCTGCTTCGCATCGACCATCCCCTCGGCATGATCATCGTGGTCGGGGCCAGCGCCGTGGCGATCTACTGGGGTCTTTGCTATCGGACCCTGGACGAGTGACGCCCATGGCTGAGGCCAACGGCCTGCCGCGCTACAGCGTCGCCGAACTCAACCAGGCCATTGGCACCCTGCTGGAGCGGGGCTTCGCCCCCAGGTTCCTGATCGACGCGACCATTTCTAGACCACAACTAAAGAAGGGACACCTCTGGCTCACCTTGGTGGACGGGGAAGCCAGTATTTCGGCGGTGATCTGGGCCTCCCAGCTGGCCAAACTCAGCCACCAGCCGTCAGAAGGCGATGGCGTGGTGGTGGTGGGCAAGCTCAATTTCTGGGCGGCCCGCGCCACCTTGTCGGTGCAGGTCCTCGACCTGCGACCCAGCCTCAGCACGGTGCTGCGCCAGTTCGAACGGACACGACAGACCCTGGAGCCCGAGGGTCTGTTCGCACCGGAGCGCAAACGGCCCCTCCCGGCCTTTCCAGTGGCGATTGCCCTGCTCACCAGCGTTCCCAGTTCAGCCCTGGCCGACATGCTGCGCACGGCCGCCGAACGCTGGCCCAGCACACGCCTGTACCAGGTGGCGATTCCGGTGCAGGGACGGGTGGAAGCAGAGATTTGCAGAATCCTGACTGAGGTCATGGGCCGGGCCGACATGCTCGCAATCGAGGCGATCGTGCTGGCCCGCGGCGGGGGCAGCCGTGAGGATCTGGCCGTGTTTGATGGCGAAGACCTGGCCCGGCTGCTGGCTGCCAGTCCAGTGCCCGTGGTCAGCGGGCTGGGCCATGAAGATGACACAACGATTGCCGATCTGGTGGCCGATTACCGGGCCGCCACTCCCACGGCCGCCATCGTGGCCCTTCTGCCGGATCGGCTGAGTATGCTGCAGCGCCTACAGCAAAGCCGCAGCCAGCTGCGCCAGGCCCTCAGCTTCAACATGCAAGCCAAACGGCAGCAACTCGCCGGACTCAGGGCCCAGCTCGAGCAGATCCGGCCCAGCCGGCTGCTGGCGCTGCAACGCCAGGGGCTCCAGCAACGGCGACAGCTGCTCGAAGCCCTCTCACCCCAACGGTTGCTGCAGCGTGGGTTTGCCATGGTGCGGTCGCCAGCCGGCCAGTTGCTGCGCTCGATCAAGCAGATTGGCTGCGGCGATCCCTTCCTTGTGGAGCTCGCCGATGGCCGCCTCCGAGCCCAGGTCACCGATGTCACCCCCGCGCAAATCGAACCGCAGCCCTGAAAGTGAATCGAAGGAATCGTCTGCAGAGCAGAAGCGGATCCCTGGGCGCACTCAGGCCACTGACCAGGATCAGGAGTGGCAAGCGGACGTGGCCCGACTCAGCTTCCAGGAGGCCAGAACGGCCCTTGAATTATCCCTGGGCCAACTGCAGGCCGCCGACCTAGAAGTGGAAGCGATGGCAGGCCATTACAGGCGAGCCCTCACCTACCTAGAACATTGTGAATCTGTGCTGACCCAAGTGGAACAGGAGGTGATCGAATGGGATCAGGACAGACCAGCCCCCAGCCGCACCAAACCATGACATCCCCTGTTGCGATTAAACCCAGCCCCTGGCTCGCCTGGCTCTACCTGGCTCTAGCCGTGGCTGGGGCGATTTTGCCCTGGCTGGCCAACCTCGAATTCATACGCGAGAGCGGCTCCAGCTTTGATCTAGGCCGCTTTATTGCCTTGGCCAATGCCAATCCCGCCGCCCAATCCCTTTCCCGCGATCTCCTGATCGGTGCCACTGCCTTCACGATCTGGATGGTGGTTGAGGCCAGGCGGCTGCAGATCAAACACTTTTGGCTCGCCCTACTGGCCAGCTTTGGTCTGGCCTTTGCCTGTGGAGCGCCACTATTTCTATTTCTACGCGAACGGCGGTTGCAGGAACTTTCAAAAGGTTAGAGATAGCCAAGCCATCCCAAGAAGCAAGTGACGTTATTGGTGCAGTAATCAAAAGGGCTTGGAGGATGGTGATCGTCAGATCGAATCAATCATCTCGCCAGGAGAGAGGCTTCCTAGCGCTTGCTTCCCTCGTCCACCGATTGGGCAACCACGTCAATCGTCACATCACTGGCATCAACCACAACCGATCCCCCCGCAGATGCCGCCCCAGAGCCACCAGGATCCGGGCCCGACAGAAGCACAGTGCCACAGGCTGGGCATTGGCTTTGACCGAGGCTAGTTGTGCCGCAAACGGAGCAGGTGATCAGGTTGCGCCTTAACCACCACCAGGCAATCACACCACCGCCTGCCAAGACCAGCGGCACCACCACCAAGAGCAAGGTGATCCCTTCCAGCACATCCACAAACAGTCGGCCCACCAGGCCTGGCGCCAGAAGCAGCACGCCAGCGAGGGCAATCCAGAGCCAGGGGATCGGACGGGACATCAGCTGGCCGCAGGTGATCAGGACTTGTAGACCATCCTCCACCCCCGGCCGGATCAGTCGGGATCCAGTCTGGGTGTGGATCGCCCCCCTGGCAGGGCCTGAGCCAGCTCATGCGCCTTAAGCCCACCCCCCGGACGGGACAGAACCACAGATAGGGCCATGCCGTAATACAGGATCAAGGCCAGCAACCAAACCCACAGGGTCAACAACAACACACCCCCAATCACTCCGTAGGCCTGAAAACGGGCACCCAGTGGGATCAGGCTGCTACCAAGCACCAGGTTCAAGCTGCTGAGGGCCAGTCCTATCAACAGGGCCCCAGGCACCAAGGGGGCTAGGGGGACCCGACGCGAGGGCAGCAAGCGCAACAGGGCCAAGGCAGCGCCGAAACAGAACAGCAAGGACAAGCCCAGGTTGGCCACGATCGAGAAGGGCAACAGGCGCTGCAGGGGGGTCGGCAGGAGCGAGCCCAGCAAGACCTGCCAAGAACTGTGGGCAAGCAACTTGAGGCTGGTGGTCAACTGGCTGAACACCACAAACAAGCCCAGCAGGGCGACCAGGCCAAAGGCCTCGGCGCGGGAGCGCAGGAATCTAAGCAAAAGCCATTGCCAAGGCTGGGGCTGGAGCTGGGAACGAAAGCCCCAGAGCCGATCCGCACCACGACGCAGGCTCAGATAGGCGTTACTGGATGTCACCAAGAGCGAAGCGATACCGATCAAGCCGGCACCATTGCCCTGCCGGTACAAGCGCAGCAAGGTATTACGAATCAACGGCAGGACATTTTCAGGTAATATCCTGGCGGCCCAGTCAAGGATGTTTTCAGTAATGCCATCATCGCGGCCCAGGATACGACTGGCTACGGCAAGAGCAATCAGCAGGATTGGGAAAAGAGACTGGAGGCTGTGATAAGCAAACGCAGCACTGAGATCCACGCAATCCTGCTGATCCCAGAGGCGATAAGCGCGCCAAGTCAAGCGAGCCAATGCCTTGAACCGCTTGCGCTTACCAAGGGGAAAACTGCCCAATCGCTCCGAGTTCAACAATGATCCAGCCAAGAACCCTAACCTGCCCGCTCCATCCTGCATCCTTCCTTGGCTCATGCCACCCGCGGCATGCACGACCGGATCGGGATCCCATCGTCTAAGCCAGAACATCAGGACGAAATTTGGCGTAGGGTTTTGCCACTGGTTTGACTTTGAACAGGGGCCTAGCCAACAACTTGCCAACAAAAAAGCCACCCTTTCGGGTGGCTTTTCGTGCAGCGTTACTCTTTCGAGCAACCACTACGGCTTTAGAGCAAAAGTTTTACCTGGCATCGAGCTATTTTTGCAGGGGGCTACCCCCCAACTATCGTCGCCGCTGCTG
>CAMAPJ010000046.1 GCA_945860085.1 Synechococcus sp. UW140
GGCGATGTGGTGGTGAACCTGGTGACCCCAGAGCACCCCAACTACGGCAGCGAGGCGATCCTGCACAGCCGCAACATGGGTGGCACCGAACTGATGGCGGTGCTGCCGGGCAAGGAGCGGCTGCTCGATCAGATCCGCAGCCAGCTCAAAACCGACCTCTACATCCGCCAGAACAGCGGCAGCGAAGACGAAACCCTGAACGCCATCTTGGCGATCCGGGCAAAGCAGAACGGCAGCCGCCGCCAGGAGATCACCCGGCTGGCGGAAGAGCAACTGCGGATGGCCGTGCTGGTGGTGAATGGCCAGACCCTCTCGGTGGGAGAAGGTGACCCCAAGACCCGTTTCAGCAAGGCCTACCAGGAGCTGATCCGCTCGGCCTTCCCCAAGCTGAAGATGGTGCACGGGGTATTCAATGAGACCACCGTGGCGGCGGTGGTGCGCGACCAGGACGACCTGCTTGATGGCCTGGCGGTGCAGCTATCAGAGGCAGAGCAGGAAGTGTTGGTGGAGGTGGAAAGGAGCAAAAATCAAGCCGAGCGTCTGAGCGCAGAAGCGCTGGTGCGCAAGTTTGAGGGGCGCCCCTATGGCTGGAGCAACTGGGCCACCCTCACCTTTATTGCGCGGCTCTACCGGCTCGGGAAGCTGGAGCTGCGGGAGAAGGAGCTGCTCAGCAGCGTGGAGGTGATTGAGGCGCTCACCAACAGCCGCAAGCTGGGCGGCGTGAGCGTGCGCAAGCAGGAGGTGTACGACACCAGCACGGTGAATGCGCTCAAGCGCTTCCACCAGGAGCTGTTCAACACGCAGAGCATCGGCACCGATGCCCGCAGCACCTGCGAAGCCTTCCGCATGGCGATGGCAGAAGAAGCCCAGGACCTGCGCGAAATCGCAGCGCAGTCAGCCAACTACCCATTCCTGGCCCGTGTGAGGCCCTGGGCCGAACAGGCCGAGGCGATGGCCAAGAAAGACGACGGCTACCTGCTTAACCAGCTGGACAGCTTCAAGGGCAGCTGGCTGGATGCGGAGGAAGACCTGATCACCCCCCTGAAGCAGTTCCTCAATGGCAATCAGAAAACGGTGTACGACGAAGTGCGGGCCTTTGAACTGCGCTACGGCGATGAGTTTGCCGACCTGCCGGCCGAACAAGTGACGCCGCTGCGAATGCTGCTGGAGAGCGATAAGCCCTATGCCGGCGGCCTGATCCCCCAAGCCAAAAGCGCGATAGTCGAACTGCAGAAGCAGCTGGGCGAGCGACTGGCGGCGGCCAAGGCCAAGGCGCTGGAGGAGATCAGCGAGCAGGAATCCCGCCTGAAGGCAACGGCTGACTTCCAAAAGCTTGAGACGAGTAAGCAGGAGCAGGTGCTGGCAGCAACGGCAGCGGCCAAAACCGATGTGGAGGCCGCGAGCCAGCCAGGACGGGCCTTGCTGCGGGTGAGCCGCTACCGCGCAGAGGAGGTGCCCAAACAGCTGCAGCAGATGGCGGTCTTGATGGCGCCGCTGGACAAACCAACGCCTGAACTGATCAAGGTGGTTCCAGCCTCTGCCCTGAAAGTGAACTGCCCGCTGAGCCAGATCACCAACAGCCAGGAGCTGCAGCAGTGGCTCGATGCCCTACGGGCCTCAGCTCAGGCAGAGCTTGAGCAGGGACACCGGATCAGTCTCTGAACTCTGCCTTCTCTTTTTTTCCACTCGTTTCTCAGATCCGCAACTGATCCATGCCCGTCAATACCGCTGCCCTTAAGACCTTTGCCCCGGCGATGCGCCGGCAACTGCTGGAGGCGGTGGGCCGCAAGCTGGATCTGCTGCTGCACAGCCAGACCCCCGACACGCTCAGCACCTACGCCACGCAGATCGCGGAGCTGCGTGAGCAGGCAGCGGAGAACCGAGAAAAGCTGCTGGAGCGGGTGGCCTACACCTGGTTCAATCGATTAGTGGCGCTGCGCTATCTCGATGCCCGGGGCTGGCATCCTTTCAGCGCCAGGGTGTTGATGCCCCAGACGGAGTCAGAGACCCAGCCCGAATTACTAAAACCGCTGCGCAGCGGCAGCCTGCCCGCTGAACTGCAGCCCCACACGGATGAGGCGCGCCTGCAGGGCCTGCTCGATGGCCGGATCCCCACGGCCACGGCCGGCGCCGATCCCCAGGGGGAGGTGTATCGCGAATTGATCCTGGCGGTGTGCCGCTCCTATCACCAGCTGCTGCCGAATCTGTTTGAAGGGCTGGATGATGCCAGCGAGTTGTTGCTACCGGACGATCTGCTCAGTGATGGCTCGATTGCCGGCGGCTTCCGCAGTCAGATCAGCGACAGCGATTGCGAGGATGTGGAAATCATCGGCTGGCTGTATCAGTTCTATATCTCCGAAAAGAAGGATCAGGTGATCGGCAAGGTCGTGAAGTCGGAAGACATTCCGGCCGCCACCCAGCTGTTCACGCCCAACTGGATCGTTAAATATATGGTGCAGAACTCCTTGGGGGCGCAGTGGCTGGCCACCTATCCGGCTTCAGCGCTCAAGGGCCAGATGGAGTACTACATCGAACCCGCTGAGCAAACCGATGATGTGAAAGCGCAGCTGGCAGCCATCACACCAGAGGCGCTCAACCCTGAAGAACTCACCCTGATCGATCCGGCCTGCGGATCGGGTCATATTTTAGTGGAAGCCTATGAGCTGTTCAAGGCGATCTATCTGGAGCGTGGCTATCAACAACGGAAGATTCCGCAGCTGATTCTGGAGAAAAATCTGTTTGGGTTAGACATCGACGAGCGGGCGGCCCAGCTGACCAGCTTTGCGCTGATGATGAAGGGCCGAGGCGATGATCGGCGCTTATTTGAGCGAGGCATCCAGCTCAATGTGATGGCGCTGGTGAATAGCGACGGGCTGGATGTGGAGGCATTGGCCAATGCCATCAATCTTTCCGACCATGGATTGAAGCTGGCGGACCTTGTGGAGCTGAAACAGCTGTTTGAACATGCCACCACCTTTGGTTCGTTGATTAAGGTGCCCGCTGAGTTGGCGTTGAAGTTGCCGGCGCTGAGGCGGTTGAGTGAGCTGAAGGGGCAGGACATGATTGTGACGGAAGCGCTGAAGACTTTGGAGCTGCTGGTGCGGCAGGCTGAGTTGTTGGCGTTTCAGTACGACTCGGTGGTGGCGAATCCGCCGTATATGGGAAGCAGTGGCATGAACTCGCTGGTGAAGGGGTTTGTTGGAGAAAATTTTCCGCTTTCGAGGGAAAACATTTTTGGGTCTTTTATCCAGCGTGTCTACACCTTAGCGAAGCCTCTTGGCCACAGCTCGATGGTTACTCTGCAGAATTGGATGTTCCTTTCGTCGTTCGAAAGTCTGCGGGCCCAGATGCTAACAGAGAAGACGATCTACACAATGGCGCAGGTCGGGTATAACAGCTTTCCTACGCTTAACTCGAAAGTCGCTCTCGCAACAGTTTTTTCTTTTCGAGAAAGCAGGATTGACGGTTACGTCGGAACATTCCTAAACCTCAATGATGCGCCACGTGCCGCAGACAAAAATCAGGTATTCCTAAAGCACGATCCGGCCAATCTCTACGAGGCTCGGGCTGAGGAATTTGCACTGATTCCAGGTTCCCCCATCGCATATTGGGCGTCACCCACGATGATTCGACTCCTTGGGCAATCAGAGCAGCTGTCGACCACCGCGGAAGTTCGCAAGGGCCTAGCGACGTGCGACGATGCGCGCTGGGTTAGATACTGGTTCGAAGTAGATAAGCTTGATGTCGGTCTTCAGTGCGCGAGCAATGAAGAGGCTTTTGTTTCTAGACGGTCTTGGTTCCCGCTCCTCAAGGGCGGTTCGTTCAGGAAGTGGTTCGGGAACTGTATTCATGTAGTTCACTGGTCAGAAGGGGGAGTAGCACTGAAATCTTTCATTTCCAATAGATATGATGGTGCCCACTATTCCAAGGAGATTCGCAGTGAGGAGTACTACTTCCAGGAGTGCATGACCTGGTCTGACATTGCGACCCCAAACACATTTGGCGCAAGGTACTGTGGGAACGGATTCATCACTAGCACCGTTGGTGGTGGGATTTACTCGCGTCCCGACAACCTGCGTCTCTTGACCGCGCTTCTGTGCTCCTCGATGGCTCATGTATGGCTGCGTGTAATAAATCCAACTTTGCACGCTAACCCGGGTGACATTGCATCTATTCCTCTTCCCCCAAGTGGGAATTTGGAAGTTATGAGACGCGAAATCGAGCGCATGTCAGCCCGATGTAGCCAAGTAGCCGCTAAGGATTGGAATTCCTACGAGCGCTCCTGGGACTTCCAATCCCTCCACCTCGCATCACCCTCAACCGAGCCCAACCCCACCCTCGAATCCAGTTACACTGCCTGGATTGCCAACAACAAACAAACAATCGCCGAGATGAAGCGCTTGGAGGAGGAGAACAACCGCCTCTTCATCAACGCCTACGGCCTCCAGGACGAACTCAGCCCCGAGGTGCCGATCGAGCAGATCACCCTCACGGTGAATCCCGTCTACCGCTACGGCGGCAACCTGACCGAAGACGAGCTCTGGATTCGTTTCCGCCAGGACACGATAAAGGAATTTCTTTCCTACGCCACAGGCTGCATGATGGGACGCTACGGCCTCGATCAGCCTGGCCTGATCCTTGCCGATTCCCGTAACAGCCAAGCGGAACAACTGCGAGCCTATGAAGAAAAGGTGGGTAAGCCCCTGAGCGAAGTCCAGTTCAAACCCGATCCCGACGGGATCATCCCCGTCCTCGATGGCGAGTGGTTTGAAGACGACATCGTCGCCCGCACCCGCGAGTTCCTTGCCGTCACCTTCCCCGAGAGCAGCGTTGCCGAGAATCTGCGCTTCATCGAGGAGTCCCTCGGCAAAGACATCCGCAAATACTTCTGCAGCGAGTTCTACAAGGATCACCTACAGACCTACAAGAAGCGGCCGATCTACTGGCTTGTGCAGAGCCCAAAGAAAGGCTTCAGCTGCCTGATCTACCTGCACCGCTACACCAAGGACACCCTCAACCAGGTGCTCAACAACTACTTCCGCCCCTACCTGCAGAAGCAGGAAGCGCGCCTGGCCCAGCTCGGGCTCGATCAGCTCAACGACGATCTGCCTACCCGCGAGCGCACCGCTGCCCGCAAGGAGGCCGAGAAGATCACCAAGGTGCTCAAGGAATGCCAGGCCTGGGAGCAGGACGCCCTACTGCCCCTGGCCCAGCAACGCATCGAGCTGGACCTCGATGATGGCGTCAAGGTGAACTACCTCAAGCTGCAGGACGTACTCGCGCCGATCCCTGGCCTGGCAGCGAAGGAGGATTGAGGCAGCCCCGATGACCCGCACCCCCGCCGCCACCAGTCGCATCCACGAGAGCCTCGATAGCGCTCTTGCTCGCAAGCGGGCAGTGCTCTGGTACGACCCCAATGGCGAGTGGGCCTCTGAGTTCGACGACTATCAACCCGCTGCGGCCGAGAAGCTGCGGGTGGAGCGCAATGAGTTCTCCGTGAAGGTGGCGATCAGCCGAGCCCCCCTGGATAAGCGCTTCCTGCTCTACCTACCCACAGCCAAACCACCAGAACCGGATAACTGGCTGCTGGATTTGCTCTTGGCGGGCCATGAGTTCACAGCTGATCGCGCCTCGCTCGACATCCAGGAGGCCGGGCTGACGCTGGAGTTCAAGGAACTGGCTCAGCAGCACAAGGCTTTCTTTCGTTCACCGGTGCGCACCACCAAGCTCAAGGAGTTGCTGCGTCCCAATGACAACGAAGCGGCAGTGCGGCTCAAGATGCTGGCGGTGCTGGCCAAGCAGCCGCCCGATATCGACAAGCTGCTGCTGCATGCCTTCAGTCAGCTGGAGCCGTCCAACCCCGATGGCGACGACCCGGTGGAGGCCCTCTACGGCAGCCAACAACTGAGCGGCCACTTCTGGAAAGCAGTGGGCGAGAAGTTTGGCTACGCCAGCCCCGAGCCCAACCTGCGCAACTTTGCTGTTGGCTTGTTCAACAGCGTCAGCAGCATCGGCCCCTCTGGCGAGCTGCTGCCCCACGCCCGGGTGTTTCTGAGCATCTGGAAAGACAGCCTCAGCTCCCGGCCAGCCTTTGAGCAGTGGAGTGATCACCTGGCCGGTGTATTGCGCGTAGAGGAGCAGCTCAACGACGCACCAGAGAGCTACGAGCCAGATGACGACGACAGCTATGAGTTGATCGAGCGCTTTGTGCTCAGCCGCCTGCTGCAACGCTTCCACGGCGACGCCTCAGACGCGGAACTACTGGAGACGATCCGCAACCGCAGCAGTTCCTGCTGGTTTGGCAAGCACCAGCACGGCTACCGCGCCTTGGAGCAGGCGATCACCTTCCGGGGCCTGCTGGCTAAGGCTGATCTGCAAGTGCCCAGCTTTGAGGAGGGGCTGCAGCGCTACTGCAACGGCTGGTGGCGCCTGGATCAGGCCTACCGCCGCTGCATCTTCCACGCCCGCACCTACCAGCAGCCCGGGCTGCTCAAGCCGCTGCGCGACTGGCTCGAGGCCCAGTATGTCAACAACGTGCTGCTGCCGCTCACCAACCGCTGGAGCGATCAGGTGGCTGGTCTGGCCAGCTGGGGATCGAGCACCCTGCCCCGGCAGAAGGAGTTCCACATGCGCTACGTGCATGCGCCGCTCTCCTCAAAAGGTCTCAAGCGCCTGTTTGTGGTGATCTCCGATGCCCTGCGCTACGAGGCCGCCCGCGACTTTGCCGATCGGCTCAATAGCCAGGCCGGCAAGGGCTGGCAGGCCGAGGTGGAGGCCCTGTTGGGCATGCTGCCTAGCTACACGCAACTGGGGATGGCTGCGCTTCTCCCTGGTGCCCAGCTGGGCCTCAACCCCAGCGATTCCAATGCCCTGGTGGATGGCCAGAGCGCCGCCGGCACTGAGAACCGCGACAAGCTGCTCAAGGCCTATGCCAGTGGCCGCGCCAAGGGGATCAAAGCGGAGGATTTCCTGAGCCTCGCCACCAGCAAGGAGGGTGCCGAACTCACCCGCGACTACGACTTGATCGTGATCTATCACAACTGCATCGACCGCATCGGCGACAAGCGCGAAAGCGAGGCCGATACCTGCCAGGCAGTTGAGCAGACCTTTGATGAGCTGGAGCTGATCCTGCGCAAGATCGCCAGCCTCAAGGGCAGCCAGGCGGTGATCACTGCCGACCACGGCTTCCTGTTTCAACAGGAGCCAGTCGATGCCAACGACCGCGCTGAGTTCCCGCCTGCCACCGAGCTCAGCTTCAAGAACAGGCGCTTTGCCCTGGGCAGTGGCGTCAAGGCCAGTGCCGGCCAAAAAGTCTTCACGGCTGCTGAGTTGGGCTTGAGCGGCAGCTGGGAGGCAGTCTTCCCCCTGGGGCTTGATCGCTTCCCCCGTTCAGGCTCAGGTTCGCGCTTCGTGCATGGCGGCACCTCCTTGCAGGAGGTGGTGGTGCCGGTGATCAAGCTCAAACGCGAACGCAAGGACGAGAGCCGTGTGGTGGAGGCCGAGCTGCTGCGGGTGCCCGCCAAGATCACCACCGGCAAGCTCTCCTTTGGTCTATTCCAACTGGAGCCAGTGGAGCCCAAAAAGCGCCTGCCCTTGCAGCTGCGCATCGGCCTTTACGCCAAGGCCGATGGCGCCCTGCTCTGCGCCCACCGCAGCGTGCTGTTGGATTTCGCCGCCAGCGAGGCCCGCGAGCGGGAGGAGCAGGTGGTCCTGGATCTCTCCAACGCGGCCGGGAAATACAACAACCAGATCCTGGAGCTGCGCCTGGAGCAGCAGCTCGATGGTGTCGCTACGCCAGTTCCCTACAAGACTGTGGAGCTGAAGCTGCAGCGGCCCTTTGGCAGCGACTTCGACGACTTCTGATGGCCTTAGTCCATGGCTAAACTAATCAGATCAATGGCTGAGGCCGCCATGCGGGAATCGTCGTGCGGAGGTGATCCCACGCGAATGGTGAACGTGCACCAAGCCAAAACCCACCTATCGCGCCTGATCGATGAGGCCCATGCGGGCGAAACCATCGTGCTGGCCAAAGCCGGCAAGCCCTGGGCGCGGCTGATGCCCCTGGCGCCGCCCGTTCCCCAGCGCATCCCGGGCCGGTTGCGTAGCCGGGGCCCCCTCAGCCAGCCCGACCTGCTGCTCGAACCCATGGACCCCAGTGAATTGGAGAGCTGGGAGTCCGGCGCCCTACTGCCTGAGGCGCCGCAGCGATGAGCACTGGGGAGGCCTACCTGCTGGACAGCCACGCTTTGCTGTGGTGGTGGTTTGATCCCGATCGCCTTTCCGGCGCTGTGCGCGAGCTGCTCAGCGACCCAGCTACTCCCGTGCTGGTGAGTGCAGCTTCTGTCTGGGAGCTCAGCCTCAAACACCACCAGGGCAAGCTGCCCGAACTGAACGGCGTGATCGCCGATCTGCCTGGCTTGCTGCAAGCCGATGGCTTTGAAGCGTTGCCGATCTCCCTGGCCCATGGGCTGCGGGCAGGCAGTTACAGCCAGCCCCACCGCGATCCCTTTGATCGCATGCTGGCGGCCCAGGCCGAACTAGATCGACTGGTGCTGCTCAGCGCCGATCCCCAGCTTTCCAACTTCCCCTGCCAAACCCTCTGGTGAGATCCGATGGCCCCTGAAGCACCCAGCCCCCTGGACCAGAAGATCCTTGAGCACTTCCCTGGCCTGGTGGTGCGCAAGGACCTCACCACCGAGCTCAAGCAGAACGCCGTAGTGCCCACCTACGTGCTCGAGTACTTGCTCGGGCAGCACTGCGCGACCGACGATCCGGCCCAGATCAGCGAAGGGCTGGAGTCGGTGCGGCGCATCCTCGCTAAGCACTACGTGCACCGCAACCAGGCGGAACTGGTGAAATCCACGATCAAAGAGCGCGGCACCCACAAGGTGATCGACAAGCTCACCGTGGAGCTCAACGAGAAGGGCGGCTTCTACGAGGTGGAGTTCACCAACCTCGGGCTCAAGAAAGTCCCAATCGACGTCGACTTCATTAAGCGCTACCCCAAGTTGCTGGTGGGTGGTATCTGGGCGATCACCGATGTGGAGTACGAGCTTCCTGCCGACCCCAAGGCCAGCCCTTGGCAGATCTCATCGGTCAAGCCGATCCAGGTAGCCGGCGTAGACCAAGAGGAATTCTTAGCCGCCAGAGCCAAGTTCAGCACCGATGAATGGATGGACGTGCTCATGCAGAGCGTGGGCTTTAACCCAGAGCCGTTCACTCGCCGGGGCAAGCTGCTCACCTTGATCCGACTGATCCCTTTCTGCGAGCGCAACTACAACCTGCTGGAGCTGGGGCCTAAGGGCACCGGTAAGTCCCACGTTTACGCAGAGTTCTCGCCCCACGGCATGTTGATCTCAGGCTCGGAGGTCACCGCTCCAAAGCTGTTTGTGAGCAACTCCAACGGCAAGATCGGCCTGGTGGGCTACTGGGACTGCATCTGCTTTGACGAGTTTGCCGGCAAGGACAAGAAGGTCGACAAGACGCTGGTCGACATCATGAAGAACTACATGGCCAACCGCACCTTCTCGCGGGGCATCGAGCAGCTCACTGCGGAAGCCTCGATGGTGTTCATGGGCAACACCCAGAAGTCGGTGGCTTACATGCTCAAGCACTCCCACTTCTACGAGCCCCTTCCTGATAAATACATCGATTCGGCCTTCCTCGATCGCATTCACGCCTTCAATCCCGGCTGGGAGGTGCAGCCGGTGCGCCATGAGCTGTTCTGCACCGGCTATGGCTTTGTGGTGGATTACATCGCTGAGGTGCTCAAACACCTACGCACCGAGGACTACACCGGCCTCTATAAAGCCCACTTCGAGATCAGCTCGGAGGTATCGACCCGAGACCAGACGGGCTTTGAGAAGACCTTCTCGGGCCTAATGAAGATCATTCACCCCAACGGCAAGGCCAAACCAGAGGAGATCGCCGAGCTGCTCGAGTTCGCCATGGAATGCCGCCGCCGGGTGCGCGAGCAGATCCTGCGCATCGACGACACTTTCAAGGCCAACGACTTTGCCTATCAGCCAGTTGGCGGTGGGCCAGCTGTCACGGTGCTGACGCCGGAGGAGCAGCAGTATCCGGCTTTTGCGGGCCTGCGGCCTTTGAACCCAGAGGGTGCCCCTGAGATCACCAGCGCAGAAGCCGTCATACCAACAGTGGCCGTAAGCACTCCCGCAAACACTGAGCCTGCAAAAGAACAGCATCTGGTGGTGCCTGAGAACACCAAAGGCTGGAGTTACCGGCGCCTATTCGCAGACCACCTCAGAGGTTGCAGTGCCATCATCATCCGCGACCCCTACATCCGCGCCTTCCATCAGATCCGCAACCTCGTGGAGTTCTTGCGCATGGTCAACGAGATCACCCCAGTTGGCGATGAAGTCACCGTTCACCTGATCACAGGCTCCGATCAAGAGACAATGGAAAAGCAGGTAGAAAACCTCGGCCAGGTGCAGGATTCCTTTGCCGGTACCTGCACACCCTTTAGCTGGGAAATCGATGCAAGCCCTAACTTCCATGCCCGCAGCATCACCGCAGACAATGGCTGGAAAATTAGCCTCGACCGTGGACTAGACATCTTCCAGTGGTTCGAGTTTTCAGCCTTCAAGGCAGAAGCTGCCGTCCAAGAAGCACGGATGGTGAAGGGATGCGAGCTAAGTTTTATTCGGGCCCATGATCCTATCTAAGGCTTTGATGTCAGCACGCGTCTTGTTCTTGACTCTATTCAAAGTCTTCTTGCTCTGACTCCAGGATAACGTCAAATATATCCCTGTCACCGCAGGATTCGGGACTAAACCTTCCGCGCTCCGCCTGAGCAGAATCAGAATCAGGGAGATCCGATCTAAACTTAATCGAGCTTTCATTTATATTGTCAAGAAATTCGATAAGCTTTGTCCATGCTTCCTGCGTCTTAACTGAGGCAGACGGCGTTTGCTGTTCCACATATCCCAATATCTCATTTTTAAGCTGACTGTAAACTGAGGCTTGGCGATCTTCGCTTAAGAGCCTGCTCCAAGATCGAGCACAAGCATTTCCAACCTGGTATTTGTACATGTGAGCAAGAAGCTTCTCTAAATAATATGAGCCACTGTCCTCCTCTAGAAGCGCGAGGTTGCCTTTGAAAACAGCCGAACATTCGCCAATGTACTTTTCAACAGTCTTGTAAGATGCTTCGGTTAGATAAGTAGAGGGCTCATTTGAGGTGTAAAAGATGTGTAGGTCGTGAATAGCTCTGGTCATCGCGACATAGAAGATTCGCCGCTCTTCCTCTTGAGCTGAGCTACTCGAAACAGACGACGGAATGGCTGGTATGTCCATTTGGGCGCTATTCATATTAGGTACAATTACAACAGGAAACTCGAGCCCTTTTGCCTTAAATACAGTCAGGATCTTTACACGTGGCTCCGCTTTTCCTCTAATCTCAGTGGCATTAAGAGACTTCACCCGTTCTATCTGCTTGAGAAAAGCATCTAGAGAGTCATCTTCTGCATAGTCAATCAGAGCTTCAAAGATCTGTGCACGTATGCTTCCCACCTTGGGATGAACAGAGGTATCAATAATCCACTGACGCAGGCCGGTCTTCTTGTCTAATTCGGAGATTACTTCTGCTGCGGTGATTGATTCAGGGCTCTTCCCTGCAAAGCAAGAGAAGAAATCAATGAGATCATCAACTGGTTCACTGCGCCTTCCCCTTGAGTCCTCGATGTTAGAATTATACTCCTCAAGGCAATCAGTTAGAGACTTCGGCTTAGGTGAATTGGATAGTGCCCTCTCTACAACGCCAAGCATGTCTGTTCGCTTCATGTAGGTCTTCGGCCTTACATAGATTCCAGCTACGGCTATCTTGTAGGCCTCTTCATCTGCAGAGTTAATGGCAGACGTCAAGCGCTTGTGCTCAAGCACAAGTAGAGACAAGTAGTCTAGAATGAATTGGGTTTCTCGACGAAAATAAAAAGGTTTGCTATCTGGGATCTCGTATGGAATATTATTTGCTATTAGCGCCTGCTCTATGCAAGGAGTTTCAGCGTATTGACGAATTAGAATAACGATGTTGTCGTAGCTGCCCGTTTCAATCTGAACACTTTTAATGATTGATGCGATTTCATCGGATTGTTCGCGGACGCTATGGAATCTCCTGATATCAAGTCTTCCGGTAAATGGCATCATAGCCATCATCTTTTTGGGCGCCCTGTTCTCGTTCTTCTCGATTACTTGAGAGGCAAGAATTACTGGTCCGGGCGAAGATCGGAAGTTTCGACTTAGCTTATACGTAGTCCAGCTATTGTCGCTTAACTTCTGCTTGATAAAATCAGGCCTGGCTCCTCTCCATTCATAGATCGTTTGATCGTCATCGCCAATGACCATCATGTTAGACGATTGTTCGTCTAAAAACTGAAGCATCATGTTCTGAGCCTTATTGACATCCTGATACTCATCAACAAGGATAAATTCGTATTTGGCCGAGAGCTGCTGTCTTAAAATAGGCTCTGATGCAAGAAATGTGGTTGCACCAATCATTAGATCGTCAAAGCCGAGTAGCCGTGATTGGCTTCTCTGATCTTCATAAGTATCTATCAGTACTTCAAGAGAAGGGTTATGGCTAAAGGTTTCGACATCGAAGTATGGGCGCGCGCCCTCCGGCAGCGCATTATGCATCCATTCAGTGGCAAGCATATCTCCTTTTAGCTGCATTAGATAGTTTGCAAAGTCTCGATAACCTAGTTCTTCTATTATCTGCCTATCAATTCTAGATTCTTTGGGATTCACGGCCGCGCCTTCTCTTATCCTGTCTTTTGCTTGATAAAAGCATCTCATTAATCCATCCTCGTCTATCTCTATCCTTCTCGGTACTTCCATCTGCTCCGTTCTGAACGAAAAGATACGATGAGCCACGGAGTGAAGAGTAGCTACTTCAACGCCTTCTCCAAATTCTTCGTTCTTAAGCTTGTTCTCAAGTTGTTTTTTGGCATATTTGCTAAACGTAGTAGCAAGTATCCTTTGCGGCATATGGCCGCATTCTCCCACTAGGCGATTTATTCTCTTCACGACGGTTGTCGTCTTTCCTGATCCTGCTACAGCAAAGACAACGGCTCGCCCCTGCTCATGGCTGATTACTTTTTGTTGTTCTTTTGTTGGATTCATCTGACTGTTTTGCTTTTTTTTGAATGGCTTAGAACTGTGAGTAATCTGTTAGTGCTTTTTGATTCTGACTTTCTTCCTGGTTGAAATTGGTGTCGAGTTCATCTGGGGATCTGCTTGTACGGCTCTTGTTTGCTTCGTTAGATAGGCAAGTCCTTTTTGGAAGACCTCGGCTAGTGCTCTTGTATCTCCCATGGCCGAATGAGCGTATTCTGGCTCGAGTCTTACCCCGTGGATAGAGCATAGTTCTGCAAGCTTCACTTTTGGTTTTGGCATCGTGTCAATACCTAGGCCAAGATCAATGCGAATCTCTGGCGTCCCCTCAAAATGAGCTGCAAGGATGGGCTTGTCGAATGAGTTTAGATTGTGCGCTACTAGGACATGCCCATGAAGAAGTTCTGAAAGCTCTATCGCGATCTCCCCAAAGCTCGGTGCGTCACTGACTAGTTGATCCGTGATGCCGTGGACAAATGAATTCTTGATCGGTGTGTTTGGGCGAATAAGTGTTTCCCATATATCAATCAGCTCCCCGTGTCGCCCGAGTCGGATAACAGCGATTTCTAAAATCTCGGCGCTCTTGCCAAAGCCAGTTGTCTCTAAATCCAAGACTGCAAATCCTTTGTCTGATTCGAGTCCCAAGAAGCCTTCGAGTTTTGGATTTGAAGTCACTGCAAGAGTCCTGGCAGGGGTGAGGCCTTCTTCGCCATGTATCGAGGAAGGCCGTTGTTTAGCTGCCTCACCGATTTGAAGAGTGCCGATCGTACCTACCTTGACTAAAGTTTCTTGCTTTTTCTGGTCTACTGATTCGTTGGCTGTGCAAAGCAATGCATTCTTTTGGGTCGGCAATGTGGGCTTGATTGATTTCTCTGGCTTATTCCTTGACTCTTTTCTGTCTTGACTCTTTTGAAGTTGCTTAGCTTGAGAACTAGTGTTTTGTTGAATCTTTTCCAAATATTTCTTGAGCTGTTTGATTTCTTTTTCGTGGTTCTCAAACCAATCCGTCGACCAGATCCGATAGATCTGCCATCCGAGTCCCTCAAGTACCGCCTGGCGGTACTTATCCCGATCACGCGCTGCCCTGGCCGAGTGATAGGTGGCACCATCGCACTCCACGCCAAGGAGGTAGGTGTCTGGCTTATTGGGATGACGGATCGCGAGATCAATGAAGTAGTTCGCTACACCCACCTGGCAGTCCACCTCATAGCCATGACGTTGGATCGCTTCGGCAACCACAAGTTCGAAGGGGCTGTCTGGTTCACGGCCTGAGGGCCGGCCAGTCTCCAGCGACTGACTCTCCACGAACTTGAGGTAGTTGCGGAAGGCGTGTATGCCCTGACTGGAGGTAGTTGTGGGTTGGATCTGATGCGACTCGATCGAGGTCACCAGCTCAATTGCCCGCTTGGCGCGGGTGAACAACACATTCAGCCGACGGTGTCCCCCCTGTTGGTTGATCGGGCCAAAGCGCATCGCCACCGGCCCGCCAGGCTCAGATGGGCCATAAGTGCAGGAGATCACAATCGTGTCGCGTTCATCGCCCTGGACTTTCTCCAGGGATTTCACGAATAGCTCTTCGCTCGTGTCTTTGAGCTCGAGACGGCGACGCAGCTCCTCGTGATGCAGAGACAGCATCTCCAACTGCTCCCCGATCTCTGAGGCCTGGGCCTCGTTCATTGCGACCACGCCGATGCTTCGATCCGGGTACTGCTCCAGCTGCTCGAGCACCACATCGCAGACCATCCTCACCTCAGGCAGGTTCACGCTCTTTGTGTAGCGGGCATCGCTCACGAGGTGCCTGTGAATTGCGAAGTCGCGGTCGCAGGACGGGAACACGACCAGTTCACTGTTGTAGAAGTGCTTGTTAGAGAAGGCGATCAAGCTGCCGTGTCGTGAGCGGTAGTGCCACTTGAGCCGGCGCACGGGATGGAAGGTCTTCGTGCAGAGATCCAGGATTGATTCCTCATCCAGCACCTCCGTATCCACGTCGTTGCCGGCATCGCTTTCATCCACTGAAGCGGTTCGCTGGAAGAAGGAGGTGGGTGGTAATTGCTTTGGATCGCCCACCACTACGCACTGACGTGCGCGGCTGATCAGCCCGAAGGCACGCTCTGGAGGCATCTGGGAAGCCTCATCCACGATCACCAGATCGAACTGTTCGATCACCTCCCGTGGCACCAACGAAGCCAAGGTGCCTGGCGACATCATCCAGCAGGGTTTCAGACCCCGCAAGGCCTCCCCGGCGTATTGGAACAGATGCCTCAGCGGCCGATGACGCTTCTGTTTGCGGCACTCATTAAGGATCAACCCCATCTCGGTGAACTCCCCTCTTAGGCCCCGGCACACTCCGTCAGGCAGGCCTTCGGCATCGCGATGGATGGCTGCCACAACTTCCGAGCGATCCAGCCCGCGCAGTTCCTCCTCCATTCGCTGGAATCGCTCACGCCGTGCCACCTGCTCGCGGCTGCGCAGCTGCTGGAGCTCTGGAATTGCCTGCCCCATCTGGCGCAGTTGGCTGCGCACCAGCGTCCACCGATAAAGGCGGCTCCACTGCTCACCTTCCACTGATGACCGGACCAAGTTCTCCGCCAGACGCCGCACGCCATCAGCAGGAAGCTGTTCCAGCACCTGATGGCGTTCCACCCAGGTGGGATAGAGGCTGCGGTTGGCGACCACCGCTTCCAGCCAGCTCTTCAGATCCTTAGCTTTGACTGTGCTGATGTCGTCTGTGCCCCCGTCTCCAATCAGCAATGGGTTGGGTTTGGCTGTCGCGATGAAGCGTTGGGCTGCCGCCTCTTCAGTGTCAAGAGCGTTCACCAGCTGTTCAGCCCGTGCGCGTTGTTCAGCGATGAACGCAGCTGAGCCCGGGTTGAGGCAATGGTCTTCCACATCCGCGGGCAAACCGGCCTGGCGCAACGCACCGATCCAGCCCATCACCTGCCTCAGCAGTTCTGGTGCGGTTCCCGCTATCTCCTCACCAGCCTGCTGTTGGAAGCTCGCTAATGCCTTGATCAGCTCTTCTCGGCGGCGATGGGCCAGGGCCAAGTCGATAGGTAGTTGAAGCAGATCCGGTAGGGATGCATCGGGACTGAGGCCTGCGTCCTGCCACTGCTGCAGCAATGCCTGATAGCCCTGGGAGGTCTCCTGAATGCCCTTGGCCAGCTGAGCGAGCGGGCGCTGGTTGGCATCGGTGGGGAGCAAATCCCCCTCACGCATCAGCTCCTGCACCAATGGCGCCAATTGGTGTTGGAGCGTCAGCACGGCCTGGCTCAACGCGGACTGATCGGCTGCCATCAAGGCCTCAGCTTCTGCTCCCAGAGAGGAACTGGCGACCAGTACTCGAGTGCGTTCGGCGGCCGAAAGGACTGCCTCTACCTGATCGACCTCTAGGCCACCAGTGAGAAGGGCTTGCAACTCCTGCTGAGGGAATTGATCCTGCCGTTGGATGGTGCTTTGAACCTGCTGCAGCCAGTCCACCATTGCCTCACCGTCCTTGAAGCCCGCTGCTCGCGCCCAGCGCGCAACCGGTTCAACAGCAGCCAGCAATGCCTGGTCCTGCTTGCTCTGCTGGAGCTTTGTCTGTAATGAGCAGAGGCTTTGTTCCAGAACGGCCGATGGCCAGACCGCGTGACCCGCTAAGGCTCGCAGTGTGCTCTCCAGCCCCTGCCCGTAGGCCGTCAGCGCTGCTTGCAGGTCTTCAGCCGTGGCCTCGCGCAACCAACCGCCCCATACGGGTCCATGGCTTGAGGTTTCTAGGATTCTCTTGAGGGATTGCAGTTGCTCGGTAATGGGAAGCAGCCGGTGGGAGGGCAGCTCCAGCGACACCATGCGTTTTTTCCAGCCCGGCCCGTAGGACTCCCTTAGCTCGACCACCTTGGCGACATCGCGTAGGGCGGCTGGACGCTGGGCTGGATCATTTGCGCCGATTTCACGTGCCAGCTTCAGCGCCCGCCCGGTGGTTCCCGACAGCTGATTCAGCAGGTTTTTGAACAGCGGCTGTTTCTCCAGCAGATCGGCGCTCTCCCGCAGGGCGCTGGCCCTGGTTCCCAAAATGACCCGTAGGCCCTGTTGCTGCAACGCATGTTCTCGTCGCTGGAGCTCCTGTTCACCATCCAACGCCACCTGCAGTGCCTTCAGGTCGACGGACCACAAGGGGCTGGAGCGCAGGGGTATGGCATCGGCGTCCAAAGCCAAAACCGCCTGCAGCAGTTCGGGGAGCGTCAGCAATTGCTCCAAGCCAGCTGTCTGACGCAGATCGCTGGGCATGCAGGCCGTTAAGCCGGCATCCGCCGTGTGCAGCAGCGCCTGGGCCTGATCGAGTTGCTCGGCCCAACGCTCGGCGGCGTTGGCTTCAGCCAAGACAGCTCCCAGGCCGCGATCACAACAGCGCTGGACTTGCCGAATGGCCTGATCCAGATCAATGTCTGATGGCTGCTGGGCAGCAGCCTGATCCAGATTCAATTGCGCACGAAGGTCCTGGAGCGCGTTATGTTCTCCCACCAGGGTGCGAGCACGCTGAGGCTCAGCACTCCAGATGGCTTCGCGCCGCTGCCGCAGCACCCAATCCTGTTGGGAGCCAAGGTGCTCCACCAACGGCAACAGGGTGTCCAGGCTCGAGGGACTGAACCCTGCCAATGCCAACCCTGTGGTTGAAGCCTCCAACAACACCTCCAAGCGATCGGAGGAATGGGCTGCTTGTCGTAGCCGATGACGGAACTGCTCCCGCTCGGGCTGCTCCGGCGGGATGGCCAGGCTTCCAATCCGCCACTGGCTTAGCGCCGCAACCAATCTCTGAATCAGTTCGACCGGTGGCAGTGGATCTGGCCGGCGTACAAAACGCCTCGACACGGCGGATTCCATCTCCGCATCCCCCTGGAGGGCATCGAGCAAGGTCTGGGCCATACCGGCAACGGCCGGTGATCCCAGAAGAGGGAGGAGATCCTCAGCGTCTACGGCCAACGGGCTTGGCAGCCGGGAGGCAGTCTCAACGATTCGGCTGGCGCTCTGGCGGAGTTGCTCGAGTGACCACTCCTCGGAGCTCGCCGATTTACTGAGGGCTGTTTCAACGGCTTGCAGTGCCGCCGCCCATTGGCTGGCTTGATCCAGCAATGTTTCACGGCTGAGGGGTTCGGCAGGGAGCACCCCCATTGGCTTAAACACCGCCTCCAGCTGTTCCCGGTCCAAACCAGCCAGCAAGCGGCCTAATTCATCGAGAAGCTGACTGTTCCGTTCAATGCGTTGTCTGCTATTGGAGCAGGCATCGCTGATCTCCAGCTCATGCGGGGATGGATCCACCGACGCGGCCGTGAGCTCACAACGCAACCGCAGCTCCTGCCAGAGGAGATCGTGTTGGCTCTGCTCTTCGTGCCCATAAGGCTGATTGAGCAACGCTGCAAAGCCGTTCAGTTCCTGGCGCAGCTCGTTGAACACCTCATGAACCCCGTCTCGTCGCGGACGCAGTGGTGTTGGTAAATCAATCCGTTCAGCCAGCTCGTCGTAGACCTGCCGCTTGTTCGCCTTGTCCGATTCAATACGCAAGCAATAAGGCTTGAGACCAGCTTCAGACAGTCGGGTGTAAACAACATCCAGCGCCACCTTTTTCTCAGCAACGAACAGGATGCGTTTGCCTGCGTAGAGCGCGTTGGCAATGATGTTCGTGATGGTCTGGCTTTTTCCTGTGCCGGGTGGCCCTTCAATCACCATGGAGCGCCCAGCCATAACGTCCGCCACAGCAGCGAATTGGCTGGCATCTGCCTGAGCAATCAAGACTGGGACACGCTCGGCGATCTCAGGTTGATCAACGTGTACGTCCTCAGCGATGACGACAGCCTCTTCAGGAAGGCCTTCATTACTCGCGTCAGCCGCTAGGAGTTGACGCACCAGCGGTGACTCCTGGACGAACTCTGGAATCAGATCCTCATAAAGACCGAGTCCGCTGAAGTTGAATAGAGCCAGGTTGAGGAACGGATGGACCTGCCAGCCATCCAGCTCTGAGACAGAGTCATGAACGGCTTTGAAGTAGCCCTCAAGTTCAACCGTCTCTGCATTCAGATCCGGCATTGGTAGCTCAATCCCAAAATCACGCTTCAGACGCTCTTTAAGCGTCACATTGGCGACAGGCGCATCGTCTGACGCCCCCAGATAGAATGTTTTGGCTCCACCTCGGTTGGCAGTCTTGGTGAGCTCAACGGGGAGAAGAATGAGTGGCGCAAAGAAGCTCTTGTTTTTCTCTGACCATTCCAGGCAACCGAAGGCCAAATACAGGATGTTGTTTCCTGTTTCTTCGATGGAGCTCTGAGCCTGCTTGCGAATGCCTTCGGCCACGCGCTCCATGCGTGGCTCTAACAAAAGAACCCTGATCACCCCTTGGTGGCCCTTACTCCCTTTGGTGAGGGAAAGGGAGTATGAGGGATTGACGCCTTGCTGTTCAGCCCAGGCGACAAGATTTTTGGCCGATTGCACATCTTTCGACGCCTTGCCGAGATCCTCCAAGACGGCGGCCCGCAGCCTGTCATCGGCCTGCGCCAATGCTGCGCTGGACGCTTCATCGCCAGTTCCATCGGCCAGAATCTGCTGGTAGAGCGGGTCCTGCGCTTTTGCTTCCGCAAGCGCAGTTTCAACCGCAGCGTCATCCAGCGCTGGCTTTTTTTCCTTAGGCGGTTCTGGTAGGGGGCTCAGGCTGTATTGGCGACCACTTGTGAGACCAGCAAGAACCGCTTGGAGGTTGCAATCAACAAAGCGAAGCAAACGCGCCGTTCGCTGACTCTTTAGACCAAGATTGAGCAGGTTATTCCGAGTTGTTAGGTCAAGAAGCTTGTTGCGAAAACCTTCAAGTGTGGGCAGCAAATACTGATTGCTTTCCCGTGGACTAGTCAGATCGCTTTCTATCTTTTTTGTCATTTTACTTGCCATAGCGCCGCTCTCGGATTCCTGTCACTGGCGTGACAAGCACACAAGCATTGATACACCGCGTTGCGATCAATACGGGACCTACTCCTTGGCTTCTGAGGTAGTACAGGGGTATCCGAGTGGCTTTGCGCATGCAAGAAGATGCGGTCTTCCCATTGTGCTCCTCGGTGCTGCGAGCTGCTGCTCCACTGCGGCCAATAAAGCATCGATTGGCGTCAGATTTCATGCAGATCCTGCATAGTTGCCGCCTTGCTGATCAGTGTGCGCAGCAGCCGCAGACATAGCCGTGCTGCCTTGCTGTGAGCCGCACCGCGGGGCAGCAGCAGCCATAGCTGCTCGATTAATGGTGGCTGCGCTGCCAGCAGCACCAGACCATTGGCTTCTAGCCAGCCAGTCCCAAGCAGGTCAGCGCAGATCGGCATCGCCAGCTTGCGGTCCCTTGCCCGCTTTAGCCAGGCAGCGGGTTCCTGGCAGGCTTCTGGTTGCTGCTCCACCCCAAGTCCGTGCCACTCCAGGGCTTGATGCAGCAGTGGCAGCGCTCCCCGGCGCGGCAGCAACACCTTTTTTGCTTCTGTGGTTGCGGCCACCAGCTGCAGTGCCAGCTGCCCCAGGGGCATGGCGGTTAGTCCGTCCCATTTGGGCGATTGACCTGACTGCAGCTGCTGCTCCAAGCAGAAGGAGCTGACGATTGCGCCATCGAGCAGGCCATGGCTCACCAGTTCGGCCCAATGCTCAGCGCTGCGAAAGCGTGGTGGTACTAGCTGCACGCCGGCCATGCCATGCAAAAGGCTTTGATGCAGCAGGTCTGTGCCGAGCCGAATCAGCCCAGCCATCAGCCGGTGCTCCCGATATGCCAGCCGCAGATACCCCAGGCAACTGTTGTGGCCGTGGCGGCAAACGGGCGCTCCCCGGCGCGGCAGCAGCTGGAACTGCTGCTGCATCAACTGCAGGCTGCGGCACACCGTCGATTGGTGCATCGCTAGTGCCGCTCCTGCCTTGGCCTGGGAGCCAGCAAGCTCGAGGAAATCGAGGATGTGCAGGTCTACTAAGGGCGTTGGCGGCGCGTAGGAGATCTCATCCCGCCGTGGCGTGGAGCTGGCACTGCTGCAGGAATGGGCCAAGGGAGGCAGAAGGTGTTGCTGAATGCAGCGTCATCGCTGCGGGGGCTGGCAATGCCCTTTTTCGTGCGAAATAGTGGAAGCCCCCGTTGCCTCTGCCGCGATGGCGACCCTGCGCTGCCACCTGCTGATCGGCCAGCCAGCCAGCGGCAAAACCACGCTGGCAAAAGCATTGGCGCCCCTGCTCACTGGTCCTGGTGAGGCCCCGGCGCTGGTGCTCTCTACCGATGTGATTCGCGCTGAGGTGTTTGGTGATGCAGCAGTGCAGGGCCCCTGGGTGGATATCCAGCAGCGGCTGCACCAGCGCATCCAAGAGGCCGTGGCTGCTGGCACTCCAGTGATCGTTGATGCCACCCATGCGCGGCGCGCCTGGCGCCTGGCGATCACCCAGGCATTGCCATTACCAGCGCCAGTGGAGTGGATTGGCTGGTGGCTTTACACAGACCTGCCCACTTCGCTGGAGTGGAACAGCCGGCGCGAGCGGGCTGTTCCGGTGCCGGTGATCCAGGAGATGGCCGCTGCACTTGCCGATCCCCATTTCGGGCCGTGCCGGGCGGAGGGGTTTGCAGCGATCTGCGCTGTGGTGCCTACCCATCACGGCGAGCTGACGCCGGTGCTGCAGGCCGAACTGGCCGGGCTGGATAAGCGCATCCGCTCCGCCACCAACCGTGAGCGCAAGCTGCAGCGACACGGCTACTCGCGGCTGCTTGATCTTGAGCGGCTGCTGTATCTGATCAAGCTGCTGAGCAGCTGGCCTGATCTGTCGCCAACTGATCCGGCCAGCGCAGAAGAGCTGGAGGTGATTCTCTCGCCACTGCCCCAGGGTGATCTGGGCGCTCGTGCTGCGGCGTTTCTAGGCCAGTTGCATGGCCAGTGTTTTGCTGGCGCCACTTCAATTCGCAGTGATCTGGTTTGGCTGGAGGCCAATGGCTTCTGCAGCGCGGTGCCGGTGTCTGCCCCAATCCAGCTGATGCCCGCAGCACGGGGTGCCCTGCATGGCGGGCTGCCGCCCATGGGCGATGGGCCGGTGTTTCTGCGGGTGATGACCCTGCTGCGTCATCTGCTGCAGCAGCCCTTTGATCGGCCGGCAGAGCGCGGCGCCAACCTGCACCAGCATCTGATTGCCGCCACCGAGGCCATCCCTGGTGCCTACCTCAGTGGTGAAACGGCAACGCTGCGTAAGGACCTCGAGAAGATCCTTACCCCCTACGGCTTCCGCAACCGCAACGACAACGT
>CAMAPJ010000047.1 GCA_945860085.1 Synechococcus sp. UW140
CCGTTATCTGGGCGCTTTTAGTTACCGCTTTAATCGACGATTTAACCTCATAGCGATGACAGATCGGGTGTTGCAGACAGTCTGCTGCTGCCTCGCCCGACCGGAACGCCTCCTAAGGAGCGCGGAGTTTACTGCCTAATCAAGAAAAAGCTTGCGAGCAATACTTCCAATAAGACCGTACGATGCTGCTTGAGAGCTGGCAAGAACCACTGAAAACCAAATTTTCGTTGGGGAGTAAATTGATTGACACTGAGGGTGAGAACTTCGCCGGCATCGCCCCATTGCTCAATAAAATCAGTCAGGCTCAGGCTTTGATTGGTTGCAGCCGGAATACCAAGTATGAGTTCTCGCTGAGTACAGCGATAAATGATCGCCAAGCCATTGCCCCAACGCAGCATCAAAGGGCAAGGTACTCGCACCAGTGCTTCAGCCTTGATCTCCAGCAACTGGGTCTGAAGGCCAATCGATTCCGCCACGGCACCGGCCAGTGCCAAGGAGGCTTCGCCATGGCGAGTTACCTGATCACTAAACACCCGGCGTAGCAATTCACGCCGAAATGGCAAATCAAGGTGATCGCTGAGCATGCGAAATGCCGCGATTGGCGATTCCAGGGGGCCAACACCGCGATGCCAGGGGAAATCCTGCGGTTGTCGTTGTTCATTGTCAAGATCTTCATCAAAACTGTCATTACTAAGGGGTTCGGCCCCCGCGATCTCAGTCGTTTGCGAATGATTCTGTTGCTGTTGCCAGCGCTGGAGAAGTTGCTGTTGCCAGCTTTGGCCATTGATAGCCAGACCGTCGTTATTCTCTGGCTCGCCAGGTTCCAAGAGGGCCGCCAAGGCATGCTTGTCCACACTCAACAGGCGCACGGGCTGCTCAGGAACAGCTGTCTGACACGCGGGAAGACTGCTACCCAAGGGCAAGGGACCTGCAGCGACCAGATTCAGCTGGGCGGGATCCCAAGATGTACTTGCTAAAGCAGTACCCTGAATCCAGCGGGACTGGCAACGGGCGGCCAGGCTCAGAGCAGCATCGAGGACTTCACGAGGCCGGGCACGGGGGTAATCAACAAGGTGGGCATCTAGAACGGCAAACAATTCGGCGGGGTGGATCTGGGCTTGTAACCGCTCAGCCATGGACGCACAAGCCTCCATCGCCGCACGAATCACTTGATGGGGGATAGCAATCACAACTAGTTCTGAAGAAGCAATCAGGGTCTCCCAATTGCGGCCACAGCTCAACGCTGTCCAGCCCATCAAGGCGCCAGGTTCCAGTCGTTCCAAGGTGGTCACGCCCCTGGGGAGCCGGGGAGACATCACCACAGAGCGAGCATTACCCTGCACCAAGAACAACAGCTGCTGCAGGCCCTGATCCAGCCGACAAATCGGTTGACCAAGGTTATAGCGCCAGAGCTGGGCTTCGGCTGCCAGCTGCTCCAGCTGGGCAGGGGGGAGATCAGCCAGCAAAGGAAAACAGCCCAGCAGCTCCCGGATCTCTCTGGTATCTGGGCTCGACTCAGGGGGGTTCGCCATTATCTAGGTAACCTGCTGCAGCTGGGGAAGCACGGCATTGAGCCGAGAATCCAGGGTGGCCTGGAGATCCTGCTGGAATAGTTCTTGCAGTAATTGCTGGCGTGTGCCCTCATTGAGGCTGGCCGGCTGGCGATGCTCCAAACGCAGAATTAAAAAACATTGATCCAGCTGGAAGGGCGGATGCAGATCGCCCACAGCAAGGCGATTGAGGACCGCTTGAATGCGGGGATGGGGCTGGGATATCGGCATCGGCCCAAGCAATCCATGGGTCAATCGTTCATCACCAATAGAGAACTGTTTTGCTAATTCGGTGAAGTCGGCATCGTCATCAATTAAGCGTAAATACAACTCCTCGGCCGTACCCTGACTCCAGACCCGAATCAAGCCAAACACCACCTGCTCAAGGGCACTGCGGCGCTCCAACAAGTAGGGTTCAACACGATCGCCATAGTGAATCTCCAGCCACTTCTGTAAACGCAGCTGATCCCAGCGTTGGCGTAAAGGAGCTTGCAATTCAGGCGCCAAGGACTCCATCCAGCCTGGGGACAGTGATTCGCTCGGAGGGTCGCCCAGTCCCTGCCAGAGCTTGGGTACCACCAGCGCCATTTCCTCCGCATTGAAGCTGATCGAATCGAGTAAGCGTCTCAGTAGCAGATCACGGGCAAGGTTGCGCAGGAGCCCATGCTGATTCAACACAACCGCAATCGGCTGTCTTGACAGTTCGACAAGCGCCGCCTTTAGATCGGCTTCTAATTCAAGAGCAGGCAGCATCGGATTTAATCAGGCGAAAGCAAAGTTGCTCTTTTTAAGATCAGCTGCATTGCTCATATTGACCGTCCCTAGGCTGATAGATCCTTGCTTCCAATCGCCATCGGCATCAAACATTAGCTGGTGGGTATCTGTTGCATAGGCAATCGAAGGAGCCCCGATTCCCAAGGATTTGATTTCAGCCAGGGTGTCCACCACTACGCCTAGCTTGGTGTTAGTGCCCCCTTCAAGACTATGAAGATTGCCACCAACGACATCGAACAAGGCCGTAGCAGAGCTGGTCCAGAGACCTTGATCAATTGAGGCCAAAGAGGCACTCACTTCAAGGGTATCTCCGGCGTTACCAGCAATGAAATTACTCATGGTATCTACACTTCCTAGAGTATGGCCAGCAACGATATAGTCACCCGTTGCCCATAGATCGTTTTTTTGTTGGCCACTCAGGCCAGACCAGAATAAATCGTCGGTAAGGGCGCGGGCAAAGGCATCACTGCTGGCCGCTTGATAGGCAGCTCCAGCATTCGATTGCACAAAGGCATCCTGCCCCGTGCCACCAAGACTGACATCTTGACCAAATCCACCATCGAGGCGGTTACCGTCGCCAGCCGTAACGGCCAGGAGGTCGTCGCCAAAATCACCTGATAATTGATTATTGAGGGCAAGCTGATCCACCGAGATCACATCATTGCCCTGTCCACCATCTAGCGTGGAATCCTTAGCCCGGCTCAGGTCAATGAGATCATCACCAAGAGAGGCTACCAGAGAACTATTGTTACTGGAGCCAAGAATTGTGTCGCCATCGAGGCCCGTATTAACGCTGCTATTGCGAATGCCATCAAATCCCTCCTGGATCGTGGGATTACGGGCTGAAGCATCGAGGAACGTCGATGCCTGTATAAATCCATCACCATTGACATCAAGATTGAGATCCTGCTCATTGAGTATGGCTCCATATACGGTGTCACTACCCATTCCAGTATTGATGTTGGATTGATCAATGCCGGCGGCATCGCGCAATCCAGGCGTTCCCTGGCTGAAACCAAAATCGGCGTAGCCACCGCGCCCGATCACCCAATCATTGCCGCGATTGGTGTTGATCTCACTGGCCAGGATGCCGATCCCCTGCAAGCTACCGAGATTGACCTGATCTGGCGTTAAACCGGTCTTGGTGACATCGAGCAAGGCCAGGCCCAGGCCAGTCACATTCGTATTCAGGGTTGGCGCCCCAAAAATAGAACTGTGATCGATGCCAATGGCATTGCCGCTTAGATCAAGTTGGCTTATGGCGCCCGTGGGCGTCCCCTTGAGGGTCAACCGAGCGGTGGCCTCACCGCTGATTGAGGCCTGGCCGTTGCCATCGCCGCCAGGGACGGCCTTGATTGTGTAGCCCTCTAACCCTTTAGCATCGGCGGAGGCAGCAGCCTTGGTGGCTATCGGCCAGGTGGAGAAATTGAGCGTAGCTTCAGCGGCTACGGCGGCATTGGGCTGGCCATAGAACACAGGCGTCAGCTGGGTGCCATTGCCCTCAAGGCCGCGTACCACGGCGTTGGCCTTAAGAGAGGTGAGGGGCGGAGGGCTACTAACCAGTGGCACCAAGGAGGAATCTGTGGCCGCGCTAGCGCTGGCTGTGAAGGGATTGGCACTGGTACCAAGCTCGAGCTTGCCATTAAAGCGGGCCAGATAGCCCACATTGGCCAGGCCTACATTAATGGCTTGAGCATCGGCGTTGGTGTCTCCTCGGCCGCTTGCAAAGGCAGTGGCAACTGCATTGCCCTGAATCAGACCGCCACCAGAATAAATAGAGAGATTCGGGCTATTGAAGTATGCGCTGTTTTCAGGGGTAGCGTAATAACGGCTGGCTCCCGTGCCCAGGCCAAAGGCCTGAGCCTGTGCCGAAGTCGGATCGGGGCTGCCGATCGTGCGCGCCGTGGCGTTTGCGGACGGGGAGGTCGTGAGATTGAGGCTGCTGCCTGCCCAGAATTCACTGTCCGGCGCAAAGCGCAGGGCCAGGGTGCGGGAGAGAGCAACAACAGAAGGGAGCGCCATGGATGATAACCAGACAGGAGCGCAGGAAGAACTGAAACCAGGGATCCCTGGAGCAGCAGAAGGCAGGGTGTTTGGGGCAGAAAAGCCCTAAGCAAGAAAGGGGACAGGCTGTTGATCACCCTGTCCCAAATGAGAGGCAGGTAAAAGCCCCCTAGAAGAGGGGGGCGATAGCCCCCCCAAGGAAGTGGATCAGGCCGTCACAGTGGAGGCGCTGACGATACTGTTAGAGATGGCCGAGGCGTTGATCACGCCGCTGCCGAGGATGTGGACGTCGTAGCCGGAGAGTCCCACCACCGAACTATTGGCAGTGGCGGTGGCATTACCGTTCACGGAGGTGGCCGTCACCGTGTTGCTGAGTTGGGCGATGGCATCGAGGTTGCCACTGAGGGTGAGGCTGTTGCCCCACCCGTTGATACCAAAGATGCTGGCATCACTGCTCGCTGTTGAGTCGTTATTCACCGAGGAACTGGTCGTGGTGAAACGGCCCACGGCCGAGCCCAGGATCTGGTTGGTTCCGACTAGGCCAGCGGTGAGGTCGGCATTGGAGATGCCAGAGACATGAGCATGGGTGCCCGCAGAGGCCGGTCCCGTGATCGTGCTCGACAGCACATCACCAGCACTGGCCGCTTGGCCCGTGATGTCTCCGCCCGTGGGGCCAGCCTTGATCGAGGTTGCCGGAACGGAGGTGCCAAGCGTGCCAGCAATGCCAGCGGCATCGAAATAACCATGGGCCGTTGTCTGGCCAGTGGTATTGGTGGCTGTCACCTTCAGGGATTGGTCGAGGGCGCCGGTGGTGGGATTCAGGGTGCCGATCACGCCAGTTCCCTGAACATTGCCCTTGTTGCCAATGGCGATGTTGGCTCCGGCAGGCGAGGTACCAAGCGCGATACCGCGGCTGGCGATCTCGGCTGTGGCACCAACGGTCCCGGTCACACCCGCCGCAACGGCACCACCATTTTGGGTATTGCCGCTAACCCGGGCGCTGCCGATCGCATTGCCCGTATCGCCAATCGCGATCTTCTCGATCCCCTGTTCAATGCCAGCCGCATTCAGGCCAAGCAGGCTAGTGGCGTTGCCGGTCACGGTTTGGCTGGTGCTGCTTCCCGTTAGAACAGAGCCCGCCTGCACGGTACCGATCTGGCCAATACTGATCGGGCTGGTGAGGATGCCGCGACCCAGCTCGACGGACGAAGCATAGGCATCTCCCGTTGTAGTAGAAGCATTGCTGATGAGATCACCATTGCCTGTGGCATTGACGTTGCCGCCCAGGCCGATGCTGATCGGGCTGGAGTTCAAACCAATGACCTCAGCGCCCCATCCCCCGGCCGAGGCAACCGCAGGTCCAGTGACGGCAGAAGCCAAGGCCCCCAGGCCCACGGCACCGCTCGCGGTAACCGTGCCTAAATTGGCGCCATTGATGACGTATTCGCCCACGGACAAGGAGCCGTGGTTGATGCCCGCAACCGAGGAACCGCTACCTGCGTAGGCCACCGTTCCTGGGCTTGCGCTCACGCTGGTGGCCGTGGCCGAACCCTGCAGAATCGCCGAGGCGCCTAGGCCAGTGAGGGTGGTGCCGGCGAGGATATCCGTGTTGGAGATGCCATAAACATGGTCGTCCGCGGCCACACTCGCGTAAGGATCGGCGCCGCTGCTGACGGTGGCAGCGGAGGCCGTTTGGCTGCTGGCTGCCGATGAGGTGATCGTGGCGGCATTGCCAACGGCTAACTTGTCAATGGCAATACCAACCACATAGTCGTTATTGATAGTGGCCTTCACATCATCCACCGCCGACGGCGATGTGGTCGAAGTCGCCGAGGCCACATTGGTGGCGGCGGCGGCGGCGTTCACGGTGCCGTTATTGCCAATCGCCACGGTGGAGCCGGTGTTGCTTTCACCCCGCAGGATCCGTTCATCGGCAATGCCGGCCACGGTGCCCAAATCGATCAAGGCAGATGCTCGTCCATTAACGGCCTTGGCCGTGGAGCCCGTATTGGCATAGCCAGCCGCATTGAGCGTGCCATCACGGCCAATGCTGATGTCGATATGGTTGGAGGGAAGGGGACTTGTATCCGGTGCCGTTCCCACCAACTGATTCAGCCTGTCGCTGGAGATTCCGGCAATAATTCTGGCCTGGCTGTACGAAGAGGCGTCGCCCGACACGGTTTCCGACTTAGACACCAAGCCGATCGGCGTGGCAGCCGAGCCGGCAGCGGCATTGATCGAGGCCGAATCACCAAAGGAGATTTTGACGGGAGCGCCAAGGGGCGCTGAACCCGTGTTGTAGATGCCGACCACGCGGGTCTCAGGGGCACCGGCATAGGCACTGGCATTGCCAGGGGCAACAACCGGTAAACCGACGGTCTTGGCCTCGGAAATGATGGCAGCATTCACCGTCGAGCTGAGGCTTTTGCCAAGGCCAGCGGCGATATCGATGTTATAAAGACCGGTCTTTTGGCCAACATCAGCAGCAGAAGTGGCGCTGCCACCGGTTGATGTGGCGGCTGCAGAGGCCAGATTGCTGACAACAACCCCAATGGTCCCATCTTTGCCGATGGTGATATCGCCTGGAGTGTAACCGTAGTCTTGAATCCCACCAGTAGGACCTTGATTATTGGCGGTGGCCCTGGCATTGCCACTGGTGGTTGTCGCAGAAGCACCGACTACGGACGCTTCGGTGACCTTAATGGCAGCTTCTTCGCCCACCTGAATGGTGGAATGCAAAATGCCAGCCTGGGCGTCTGTACGGGCCAAGGCAATGGCATCACCACTAACAACCAAATCAGTTGCCAACGTATTGCTGGGTGATACCAAAGTGCCGGCATCAGCATTCAGGGTGAGCCCGTTGCCGACCTTAATCGTTGAATTTTCAATCCCGACTGTGCGGGTGATGTTTGTGGCAGTCATGTGATTTTGGGTGTGAGGTGGGAAAAGCGTTGTATCCCAGGCCGGCCTCGACTCTGCAACGGGCCTGCCCTCGTAACAGTAAGCACGAAATACCAGGCAAACCCCAAATCGATGAGCCCTTCCTGCCGCAGATCCGAAACGCATGCATACTCTGCAGCGGATCTGCTTGTTACGTTACGGGCTGATTGTTGCCGCAACTACTTTCCCTTATCCAAATTAATTTTAGCCGCAAATTCTTTTCAGTCCATCAAAAGGCCTCCTCAGGCCAAGGATTTGCAGGCGATCACAGCCAGGAAGGGATCGCCCTGGCCGCCCAGCCAGCCCAGGGGGCCAGGCGGGCGGGTGGGCTCCGCCAGCAGTTCTGGTTGGGGCCAACCCTGGGCCACCAACACCCGGGCCACGATCTCCAGGTGATCTTGATCACTGCCCTCCAGCCAGATCTGGGGGGCTTTCTGGGCAAACATGCGATTCGAAAAAGCCACAATCAGCTGGCCCCCAGGACGCAGAATTCGCAGCAGTTCTGCCGCAATCGCTTCGGGTTGCTGCAGGTATTGCCAGCCAGCGGTGATCAACACCGCATCCACACTGGCCGATTCCAGGGGCAAGGCTTGGTTGGTGTTGAGGTTCTGGACCCAGACGCGATCGAGGCGCGGGTTGGCCTGCAGCTCCTCGGCATTGAGTCCATGACCGATCACGCTCTGGTAGGTGATTTCTTCAGGCAGATGGCTGACCCAGCTGGTCATCAGGTCGAGCACATCCGCGCAGGCGGGGATCCGCTGGCGATACAGCTGGGTGAGGCGAGCGCGGAAGCCGGCATCAAGGTGCTGAACGAAGCGGGGGGCCGCATAGAAGAGTCCATCGTCCGAGGCATCAAGTTTGCGACGATCCAGCTCGCGCAGAATTTGAACCACCATGGAGCTGCCTTAACTGGCTCTATCCTGGCCAACACAGCAGCTGGGCTGTGATCGCTCCTGGGCTGGTGTACGCCCGTCTACGGAGGGTCAGCCAGCCTCTCCAGGCAGCACAATGGCGTCAGCCGCTCGCCAACAGGACAGGCTGGTTTCGTGAGGAGTTCGTGGGGGAGTTGTTGAAGGAGTCCGGACTAACGCGGGCCAGCCTGGTCCTTGCCGCCGATAACGGCCCCAGCCTTGCCGCTTTTTATGGGACGCTGCTGGGCTGTCAGAGCGAAGTCGGGGTTAGTGGCAGCCATTGGCAGCTGGCCATGCCAGGCGGAGGGCTAATGGAGATTTACGTTCCCTCCCAGGCCCGGCCGCTGCCTCGTCAGATCGGCCGACTGGCCCTCTGCCTGCAGCGGGATGCCGCAGGCGAAGTCCCGCTGGTCCGGCTCCAGGTGTGGATCGACTTGGCCTTGGCAGCGGGGGCGCGGCAGGATCAGCCGCCACGTCTGGAAGCCTTCGGCGCCGAAGCCTGGCTGCTCGATCCCGAGGCCAACCGCCTACTGCTGCTTGTGCCAGCAGCCCTTGTTGACTAGAACCCCGCTTCAGCGCTGAATCAGCGATAGGTCGGATTGGTCCAACAGCGGGGTAAGGCTTCCCCAGAGGGGAAACTCAGCTCTGCCTTCTTGAACGGCGCTGGGTCTTGAAGTTCCTCACCAGCATGCAACCGCGCTTCAACAGTTTCACTAAATGGATCAAATAATTGGATGAGATTCAAAACTTCCACCAAACTATTGTCATCGCGGTGGTTGAGGAACATGACGGGCTCGACAGATGCAGATCTGGTCTACTCCGGGCCTCTAGCCAATGGTGAACAACCCCGCTTCGATTAGCAGATTGATCGCAGATCAGCGCCGCCAATGGACCCGCAAGGGGGTACTTCCCTCCGGATAGGCAGCCTCCAGTTCGCCACCGAAGGCATGGTGGATCGCTTCAGACATTCCATGGGTAGCGTGGGTGCCTGTAAAAGTCAATACAGCCTGGTGATGGTTGTCATCTATTGCAATCTCGATTAGGCGCTCGAGCGGATGTTCCTGGCGGATGTGCGCCTCTGTGTGTTCAATCAATCCCAGAATCTCGCCATAATGTTCAGACACAAACGCGCCACTCAAGGTGAGCTCGCCGGCTGGGACCCGGTCGCGAATGCGCTGGCAGGCGGGGCAGCGGTGTTGAGGGGCCCCAGGCACAGGCAGTTGCCAACTCCAGTGACCCTGGTGGTAACTGGCCTGGCAATCGGGACAGGTACTGGGCTGATCAAACTTGCGGTTGAGCCGATAGGGATCGGCCTGATGGCCTTCTTCAAGGCCCTCGCGGCGGGCAGGATGCTGGCTAGCTGGGTTTGGGCTGGCTGGATTCTGGCTGGCTGGCTGGGGAGTCTGGCGGCCCATGGCAACGACAAGTGCTAGCTCCCTTGCTAGGCAGATCCTGGCCTGCTGAGAAGCGGACGCCGCTGCACTGCAGCAGGGGCTTCTCGATGCCTAGTCAAGCCGCCGTTCAGAACGGCCGGCTTGCTAGGGAGTTCAGCCTTGGGCAACTGGAGTTAAAAAGCCTGAGCCGGCAGGCAGGTTTTGCCAGCTGAAGCAGCCCTCTTCAGTCGCCCAGAAAGCAAAGTTCCAGCATCAAACGTTGGCCTAGCCGGGCATCAATGGCACAAAACTGCTGCAGGGCCCTGAACCGTTGTTCGGCAGGCAATTGACGTAAATCTCCCAAGGCCAAGGCCAGGCAGTGGTAATCCGGCTCCGACATCTGTACCACAATCCAGCACCCCGATTGAACCGGCAGGGCGGGGAGGATGCCAGGGAGCAGGGGCCAGATTCCCAGCTAGCCCCTTAGCCCTTGCACCCCGGGTCCGTTAAGCCTTCAGCTCACCAGAACGGCAGTCACCTGGCCGAGGCGGTTGGCCCGCTGCAGGGCTGCGTTCAAGCGACTGAACGGCACTCGCAGCACCACCTCGCCGCTGCGCACTACGGCCTGTTGAACCACGCCGCTGATCCGGATCGTCACCAACCGCTCCGAGATTGGCCCGCCTGATGTAACCCGTAAGGATTCCAGGCGATGGGCTTGGCCAGGCGTATGGCGTTCACCGCTATCAAATTGGTCGCCGTAAAGGCCGGAGCCTTCTGCCAGCGCGGCCTTGAACGGCCCCTCGGTGCTGAGCTAGCGATAGTGGCCGCTGGCAGGTCCGGAACTAACCCGCACCGCTGGAGCAGAACCACTGACCGGCACAGCCCGGTTTTGATGCAGGCAGCGATTCAGGGCTGCCTGGTTACCCGTGGACGAGCCCTTGACCGAGGCGGCACTACCGCGGGCCAGCTGCATCAACCAAGAGAACTGCCGGCCCTCGTGGCCACTGGAGTAGTCCCAGCCGTGGATGTAAGGCACCACGTTTTGACCGAAGCGGTGTAGATACTCGGAGCTGTCGAGGTAGGAATCGATTTCCGCCTCCACGCCCTGCTCCTGCAGGATTGTGAAGTGATGGAGCATCTCCTTGCGGTTATGGGGAGCCCGGCCGAGCAGGTGTTTGTGGTTGAGTTCAATGAACCGGTAGGCATTGCAGTTTTCAAAGAACTTGGCGCGGTACAAGCCGCTTTTGGCAATCGTGCGCACCAGCTCGCGCACGTTCAGGTAGTCATTGCGGAACAGGGACTCGGCAGCGGTGAGACGCTCGCTGGCCATGAGGTGCTGTTGACCGAGCACCTGCTGATAAACAGCCCTGATGATGGAGTCCTTATCCTCTGCAGCGGCGACCGACCAGTTTTCCTTATCACGATCATTGGCAAAACGCTCAATGCCGAGTTGGGGTGATCGAACCAGGATCCTGGGCCACAGGCAAGGGAGAGTGAGCAGGCGGCATCGGTCACCCGAATGGAGAAATGAATGGCGAGCGAAATGGCCAGCGTTCAGTCGCCAATCGCACAACATCGGGAGCTGATTTGTCGCCTGATTCGTGACTTTAGTTCCCCTTCCCTGTTGAAACTAACCTCGCATAAGAACGTTGCAATGGCCGTTGCCTGGGCCCGCCAAGGCGCCGTTGTCTTGTTGTCAGCTGTTCGGCTGCCTCTAGCGGTTAGCTGCGGCTGCTAGGGGTGGCCTGCAGCCGTTCGAGCTTGTCCTCCAAGTAACGCAAAAATGGAGCTGCGCTGAGCTCTTCGCCGCTGACCGCCTGAACCAACGCTTCGCCAGTAACGCTGCGGCCCAAGGGCCAAACGTGAGCGGCCAGCCAGGCGCGCAAGCTGGCCTCATCCCGCTCGGCCACCCGCTGCTCAATCGGTCCCAGCTGCCGCTCCAGGGTTTCGGCCAGCTGGGCACTGATCAGGTGGCCTAGGGCATAGGAAGGGAAATAACCAAACAGACCCTCCGCCCAGTGGATGTCCTGCAGGCAGCCCTCGCTGTCGCTGGGGGGCACCAGGCCCAGGAGCTTCTGCATGCGGCGGTTCCATTCATGCGGGAGATCGGCCACCGGCAGATCACCTTCGATCAAGGCCAGTTCCAACTCGTAGCGCAAGACAATATGGAGGCAGTAGCTCAATTCATCAGCCTCCACCCTGATCAGGCCAGGGGTTAAAGGATTGAGGGCCCGCCAGAAACGGTGGGCGTCGCCCCAGGGATCAGCGACCATGCCGGAGCGGAAGCGCGGATACCAGCGCCGGGCAAAGGCTTCGCCCCGGGCCACCCGACATTCCCAGAACAGGGACTGGCTTTCGTGCACCCCCATCGAGGTGGCTTCGCCCAGGGGCCAGGGGAAATAGTGATCGCCCCTGCGGGGCAAGCCCTGCTCATAGAGGGAATGGCCCCATTCATGGGCCGTGGCCAGGAAGGCGGAGAAGGGCTGACCTGCCACCATCCGGGTGGTGATGCGGAAATCATCCGGGCCCAGGGTGCAGGAAAAAGGATGGGCGCTGCGGGAGCGTTGACAGCGATTGGCGTCATAGCCCCAGCTGTTGAGCAGTTCGTCGCAGAGGCTGTCCTGCAGGGCCTCTGGGAGCAAGGGTGTCCTGTTCTGGGGGCCCAAGCTTTGGGCTAGCTCGTTTCGGGCTCGCTGGTTACGGGCGCTGGGGTTCGGGCCTTCAAGGGGCAATGGGTCGGTTCCCGGAGTGCCTGGGTTTGGACGCGCCCCAGGCGCGGCCGCCAGCCGCGCAAGCAGCTCGGGGATCCGCACCTTGAGCGGGGCAAACAGGGCAGCGAGGCGAGCCTTACTGATCTCAGGCTCATAGGGCTGGGCCAGGATTTCCCAGGGGCTGCGAGCCATCTCCTCAGCGCAGGCCAGCTGGTTGGCCTGCTGGCGGCGCAGCTGGATCAGGAGCTCTAGGCCTGGCGCAAAACTGGCGAAGTCATTGAGGCGCCGGGCCTCCTGCCAAAGGGCATTGCCTCCGGATTGGGCCAGGGCGATTGCTGCGACCAGGTCGGGGTCGAGGGCTTGCTGGCGTTTTAGCTCTAGGCGCAGCAACCGCAGGTTGTGGAGCGCCTCGGGGGCGGAGCCAGCATCCAGCTCGGCCTGCGCCGCGGCAAGCAGGTCGGCGTAAGCCTCGCTGCTTTGGCGTTGGTGCACCTGCCTAGCCAGTAGGGCCAGCTGGTCGCCACGCCAGGGGGCCCCGGCCGGGGGCATCACCGTGTTCTGGTCGACATAGAGGGCGCTGCTGATCGAGGCCAACAGCCGGGTCTGATGCAAATACTCGCGCAGGCGCAGATGGGCGGGGCCGGGCGAGGCCATCGAGGTGCAGCAAAGTGACTGCAAGCATGGCGCTGCAGCCATTTGTAGCCAAGACCGCGATCCGCTTTCAGGACATGCCGTCATGGGAATATGGCGCAGAAGAGATGCAATAGCAGCATTGATCAGCATTGCTTGTTGATGGCATAGGCAAGGGGATTGGCTGCCGTTCGTCAGGTTGAAGCCATGATCTTTAAGCTTTGCGGTCATCCCCCCCTACCCCAATCTCCTGATGACCGTTGCGTTACTGCAAACGGCCTGGTTGGTGCCGCTCTACCCCCTGCTGGCGGCTGTGTTGTCGCTGGCCTGGTCACCTGGCCTGATCTCCCGCACCGGCCCCAGGCCCTCCGGCTACATCAATCTGCTGATGGTGGCTGTGGCCTTCGGCCACAGCGTGGTGGCCCTGATCGCCCTGCACACCAACGCCCGTGCCGGCGCTGAAGCCCTCTATCGACCCCTGAGCTTCGGCTGGACCTGGTTGAACACCGGTGGTCTGCGGGTGGGCTTCGATGGCCTGGTGACCGAGCAGGCCCTGATCGCCATGGCACTGATCACGGGACTCCACCTGTTGGTGCAGATCTATGCCATTGGCTACCTAGAGATGGACTGGGGTTGGCCGCGCTTCTTCGGTTCACTCAGCTTTTTCGAGGCGGGTCTCTGTGCCCTAGTGCTCACCGATTCGGTGTTTTTCAGCTACGTGATCCTGGAGCTACTCACCCTTGGCACCTACTTGATTGTGGGGACCTGGTACAACCAGCCCCTGGTGGTGAAGGGGGCCCGCGACGCCTTTCTCACCAAGCGCATCGGCGACCTGATCCTGCTAGCAGGGGTGATGGCCCTGCTGCCTGTGGCCGGCACCTGGAACTTCCATGGCCTCCAGGGCTGGGCCGCCGACATCATTAATAACGGCCGGCCCTTGCCAGCGGGCTTCCAGCTGATCCTGCTGGCCCTGATTGCCGGCCCGATGGGCAAATGCGCCCAGATCCCCCTGCACCTTTGGCTGGATGAGGCCATGGAGAGCCCGCTGCCCTCGACGATCCTGCGCAATGCGGTGGTGGTGGTGGGTGGGGCCTGGGTGCTCCTGCGCCTAGAGCCCCTGCTGGAGCTCAGCCCCTTCGTGCAGGGGGTGCTGGTGGTGGTGGGTGGCTCCACGGCAGTGGTTGCTTCCCTCATTGCCCTGGCCCAGATCGATGTCAAACGGGCGTTGAGTTTCCTTGTAAGCAGCTGGCTCGGGCTGCTTTTTGTGGCCGTGGGCCTGGGGGGCACGGCCGTCGCCGACCACCTGCTGCTCGTGTATCCGCTGCCGATGGCCCTGTTGTTGATGGCCATTGGCACGATCGTGATCAGCAACATCACCCAGGACCTCACCCAGTTGGGAGGCCTTTGGAGCCGGCGGCCGCTGATGGGTCTGGCCTTCCTGGCCGGCACGGCCGGCCTGATCGGGCTTCCCCCCTTCGCCGGCTTCGCGGCTCTGCAGGAGTTGCTGGTGCTGGTTGCCGCTAGCGCCCATCCCTGGCTGCTGGGGGGGGTGGTGCTGCTGACCAACACCTTGATCAGCGCCGGCTTGATCCGGGTGTTCGGTCAAATTTGGGGTGGTCGCCCCACCCCCTTCACCCAGCGTTCCGCCGAGGTGTTGTGGCTGATGGTGGTGCCGACCACCGTGGTGATGGGTCTGGTGCTGCACCTGCCCCAGCTGCTGGTGCACAACGGCATCTATGCCTTTACACCGATTCCGGGCTGGGGGCCCCTGGGCTGGCCCCTGCTGGCCTCCACCCTGCTCGGTGGCGGCGTTTCAGCGGCCTACTACCTGAGGCCCCATGGGCTGGCCCGGTTGCCTGAGGCCCTGGGCGGCCTGCAGGCCTGGCTGGCCCACGACATGCAGACCGAGCGCTTTTACCACCGCACCGTGGTGGCCCTGGTGTTAGCCCTGGCCCGCTTCGGCGGCTGGAGCGAAAGCAGCCTGGTGGATGGTTTCAGCGGCGGCACCGGAGCGGCCGCCCTGGCCGGTGCGCGCCGGCTGAGCTTCACCACCTCGGGCCGCTCCCAGGCCTACGCCCTAACCCTCGTACTGGCCGTGCTGTTGATGGCGGCCTGGTTGATCGCCGATGGTCCCGGCCCCCTCGCCTCACTAATGCCGTAACCGGTTTTGCCGTAATCCGTTCTGCTGTTATCGCTTCTGCCATGACCTTGCTGTTGTTGTTGTTAGGGGTGCCGTTGGCGGCTGGTCTGCTGCTGACCCTGGTGCCCCCAGAGCGTCCTGGCCTGGTACGCCACCTGGCCTTCGCCGCTGCCCTGATCCAGTTCGCCTTAGGACTGGTGGCCTGGCGCCAGTTGCCCATCGCCGTGAGCCTGACCTGGCTGCCGAAGCTGGGGCTGGGCCTGGATCTAGCCCTCGATGGGTTGTCCATGCCGCTGGTGCTGCTCACGGCCTTGCTCACCGCCATGGCCGTCCTGGCCTCACCGGCCGACCAGAGCCGGCCGAGGCTCTACTACCCGCTACTGCTAGCCACCAACCTGGGGGTCACCGGGGCTTTCTTGGCCCACAACGCCCTGCTGTTTGTGCTGGCTTTCGAGCTGGTGCTGATCCCCACCACCCTGCTGGTGGCCATCTGGGGTGAGGCCCGCAGGGCTGGCGCCGCCGTGCGTTTTCTGATCTACGGCGCCGTGTCGGGCCTGAGCCTGCTGGGCGGCGTCCTCGCCTTCGGCTGGTTTGGTCAGGGGGCTGCCGGCTCCGATGCGGCGGTGAGCTTCAGCTTCGAGGCCCTGGCCTCAGCCCCGTTGCCCCCCAGTGCCCAGGCCTGGGTTCTGGCCCTGCTGCTGCTGGGCTTTGGACTGAAGCTGCCGCTGGTGCCCCTGCACGGCTGGCAGCCCTTCACCTACGCAGAGGCTCCTCCGCCAGTGGTGATGCTTCTGGGTGGGGCGGTGTCCAAGCTTGGTGCCTATGGCCTGCTGCGCTTCGGAGTTGGGATGCTGCCCGATGCCTGGACCAGCTTTTCCCCCTGGATCGCTGCGGCCGGGGCGGTGAGTGCGGTGTATGGCGCCCTCAACGCCATCGCCGCCACTGACATGCGCCGGCTGATGGCTTACAGCTCCCTGGGCCACATGGGCCTGCTGGTGCTGGCCCTGGCAGCTGCCACACCGTTGAGCCTGCAGGGTGCGGTGGCCCAGGTGATCGCCCACGGCCTGATCGTGGCCCTGCTGTTCGCCTGCGTCGGCCTGATTCAGCGCAAAACCGGCACCACGGTCATCGCCGAGCTCTCCGGCCTACTCAACCCGATCCGCGGCCTGCCCTTCACCATGGGGCTATTGCTCCTGGCCCTCATGGCCGCCGCAGGCATCCCAGGCCTGGCAGGCTTTCCGGCCGAGCTGCTGGTGTTCGAGGGCAGCTGGACCGTGTTCCCCCGCGCGACGCTGGTGTGCCTGGTGGCCTCCGGTTTCACGGCCGTCTATGCGGTTCGGTTGTTCAACCGGGTGGGCTTCGGTCGCCTCGACAACGCCCGCGCCGATTGGCAGACCACCCGCTTCGGTGAACGGCTGCCAGCGGTGGTTCTCACCGTGTTGGTTGTCCTTACGGGGATCTGGCCCGCCGGGCTCACCGGCTGGAGCGAGGCCAGCACCGCCGCCATTGCCCTCCGCAGCCAGTTGCCATCATGACCAACTCCTCCCGCGTGGGCGCCTCCGTCCTGGGCCCATCCAGCCATGCCTACGCCGATGTGATCCATCGGCTGGAGGCCGGTGGTTCGATGCTTCCCGACACTCCAGAGAATCTCCAGCAAATTATCGGCATCTACAAGGCCTATGCCGTGCCGATGGATTTCTATTGGCGTGACTTGCTCTACATTGCTGAGCGCGTGTTTCTCAACCCGCTGCCAGCTTTCAAGTACTTCATTTCCCAGGAGTATCTTGATCTCCCCAATCGCTATGCGGGGGATCAGGCGTCCCTGCGGATCTGGCGTGGGGGCGAGAAGGCCCACCCAGAGCTCCTGGAGTTCATGGCCAAGGGCGAAACCCGCGCCATGCCCAAGCTGTTGCACCACCTCTGGCACGACCGGGTGAACATGGAGTTCGCCGAGGCCTGTATGCAAGCCATGTTCTGGCACCAGGGCATGGGGGGCCGCTTCAACGACTACCTCGCCAGCGAGGCCTACCGGGCCAATGCCGATCGGGCGATCAAGGCCTACTTCAAAGGCAACCTAGTAATGCTAGGGCTGTACAAGCTCTTCCCGGAGATGTTTATCGAGAAGGTACGCCAGCTCTCCTACACCGCCAACCTGGGCCTCTTTTGGGAGGTGATGGCTCCGGTGTTCTTTGAGATGAGCGACCTCTACGACGAGGGCCAGCTCACCAGCGTGCCAGCGGCCATGGACTTTTTGGTGAATAGCATTTTTGCCGTGGCGGGCCGGCCGATTTACCACCATGCCTACATCGCTGGGGAGTGCTTCGAGATCATTCCAAAAAGCGAGGGCTTCACCTGGCTCTATGAGGCCGCCCTCCCCTATGTGGAGGCGGTGTTCTATCGCACCTCACCCTTTCGGGGCACCAAGAGCTACAACGCCCAGGCCGATCAGGTGCCAGCCGACCAGGCTGATTTCCACTACGGCATCCTCTATGCGGATGTTTTTCCCGTGGGTTCGGCGGGGATTCCGCCCACCCTGCTGATGCAGGACATGCTGCATTTCTTACCCTCCTATCTGCAGGAGCTCTACAAGCAGCATCGCCGCGGCGAGCAAGACCAGCTCATTCAGCTGGGGATCACCTTCCAGCGTTCGATGTACAACGTGACTTCGGCTGTGATCCAGGCCCTGCGTTGTGCCCTACTCTACCCCCTCGATGATACCAATGCCGAGCACCTAAGGGCCAATCGGCGCTTCTTCGAAGCGCAGATGGATCGCTTCCTGCGGCCAGAGGCGCGCCTATCCGACATTCAAAGCCAAGACTACCGTTAAATACGTTTATCTAAATCGGTCTGTATTGATCAACTGATCTAGATTTTTTAGTTCACCAGGGTTTTAACTGACCCGATCATTTCCCCTCTTGATCAGCGCACCGACAGCCCATGGCCACCATTCTTGAAACCGCTGAAGCTGCCGGAGCCTTTGGCACCCTGCTAGCAGCAGTGGACGCTGCCGGCCTCAGGGAAGCCCTGGAAGGGCCTGGTCCCTTCACGGTCTTTGCCCCCGTTGATGAAGCATTTGCAGCCTTACCCGCTGGCACGGTGCAAACCCTGGTGGACAATCCACCCCAGCTGGCCCGCATCCTCAAGTACCACGTGATTGCGGGGGCCTACCGCCAGGACCAGCTGATCGAGAAGGAGGCCTGGCCCAGTCTGGAAGGCTCCGCCATTGCGGTGCGCTGCCACGATCCCTTTGAAATCAAGAATGCCACGGTGCTGACGGCCGATCTGATTTGTAGCAATGGGGTGGTGCAGGTGATCAACCGGGTGATGTTGCCTGGATAGGGCCAGGGCCTGCTCCCGAAAAATTCGGAGCCATGTGATCAAAATCACCTGCCTGGCGATCAAACCAGGCTTGGCCCACAAGACAAGTCAATTATGGTGTGAACCAGAAAGTAACCACCTCCTCAGCCTGTGCCTGCAACCGTCTCACCCTTAAACCTGCAACTCCGGCGCCGGGTAGCAACGGCTGGGTTTGGCGCCTGCGTGGCCCTCGGCTTGATCACCACTGGCGCTAGCGGTCACGCCGAAGAAGTCAGCATCGGTGTCTATTCAGGCCGCCATTACAACACCGATCAGAAGCTCTATCAGCAGTTCACCGCCAAAACAGGCATTCAGGTGAAGTTGCTTGAAGCCAAGGATGACAGCTTGATTGAGCGCCTACGTCAGGAAGGCACCAACACTGCGGCCGATGTGCTCGTGCTAGTCGATGCGGCGCGCCTTGAGCGTGCTAGCTCACTCGACCTGTTGCAACCGGCCCGCTCCGCCGCCCTGCTGCGCAGCGTGCCCCTCAACCTGCGCGACAGCAAGGGCCGCTGGGTGGGCCTAACCCGGCGGGTACGCGTAGTTTTAGTCAATCCGGCTTTAGTCAAAGCCGCCAGCATCCGCACCTATGGCGATCTGGCCAATCCGGCCCTCAAAGGCAAGCTGTGTCTGCGCGATCGCAAGAGTGTGTATAACCAATCTCTCGTTGCCAGCCAGATGATCCTGCGCGGCGATGCCCAGGCCCAACGCTGGGTCAAGGCGATGACCGCCAACGTGTCCCAGCCTTACTTCAGCTCCGATATCCCCCTGATCAGGGCCCTGGCTAGCGGCCAATGTGGCGTTGGCCTGGTGAACACCTATTACCTGGCGCGCCTGCTCAATGGCGAAAGTGGCGCGGCCGATCGGGCCCTAGCCCGGAAGCTGCAGGTGGTGTTCCCCAACCCTGCCCATGTGAATATCAGCGGCGCTGGCATCACCCGTCATGCCAAAAATCCTCAGGCTGCCTTGAAATTGATTGAATTTCTGGCCTCACCGGTGGGCGGCAAGGGCTATGCCGAGGCCAACCATGAATACCCCCTTAAGGGATACGGAGATGACCCCATCTTGAAAGGGATGGGTCATTTCAAGGCCGATGGCCTCTCGGCTGAACAATTGGGGAGCCGCAATCGCGCCGCCGTCAAACTGATGGAAGCCAACGGTTGGTTGTGAGCAAGCCAGCATCTGGTTTCCGCCTTCCGCTGGCAAGTCAAGGCCGCTTGGCCCTGCCCCTAGCGCTTCGCACGACCCCTGGTCCCTGGCCTTTGGTCCTGGCCGTAGCCCTAGTGGGCTTGCTGGCCTTGGCCCCGCTGGCGGCCCTTGCCCTTGTCGCCAGCAAAGCGGACGCGCTGGCAGGCCTGCGCCTCGGCTCCAGTGGCCTGGGCCAACTGACCAACAGCCTCGCCTTGGTCCTCGGGGTGGGCGTCGTCACGGGCCTGCTCGGCACCTGCAACGGCTGGCTCACCAGCCGCTGCCAGTTTCCCGGGCGCCGCTGGCTGCGGCTGGCCCAGCTGCTGCCCTTGGCCACGCCCAGCTACCTTCTGGCCGGAACCCTGATTGACCTCGGTAGCCGCTCGGGCCAGCGCATCGGGGGCCTCGGCTGGGCGATTGGCGTGCTGAGCCTGGGCACTTACAGCTACGTGGTGCTATTGAGCAGCGAGGCTTTTGGTCGCAGTGGCGCCCGCCAGCAGGAGGTCTGCCGCTCGCTGGGGGTGGGGCCCTGGGGCAGTTTCTTCCGAGTTGCCCTGCCCCTGGCCCTGCCCGCGGTGGCGGCGGGGGTGGCCCTGGGCGCCATGGAGGTGATTAACGATTTTGGTGCGGTGCAATTGCTGGGGGTGCCAACCCTCTCAGCCGGGATACTGGAGCGCTGGCAGGGGGATGGCGACCTGCCCGGGGCCGTGGCCTTGGCGCTGGTCACCCTGGTGCTAGTGGCCCTGTTGCTCTGGAGCGAACGCCAGGGGCGCCGTCACAGCCGCCGCTGGTCGGGCGGCCAAGAGGGAGCCCTGCCTGAGCCTTGGCCGTTACGGGGCTGGCGCTGCTGGCTGGCCCAGCTGGTCACCCTGGTGCCGCCCCTAGCCAGCCTGGCGATCCCGCTGATCTGGGCGGGGTTCAGCTGGGAGCAACTCAGTGTCCAGGCTCCAGGCGATCTGCTGGCCCTGGGTTTGCGCACCTTGGCCCTGGCCCTGGGGGCCACGGGCCTCACCCTGACGGCGGCCCTGGTGCTTTCGATCGGTAAACGGTTGGTGAAAACGCCCGCAATTCAGGGGCTGGCCGATGGCGCCGGACTGGGCTATGCGATCCCGGGGACCGTACTGGCCCTTGGCTTTTTGTTCCTAGGTGGCAGCTGGGGGTTGGCACCCTTACTACTGCTTGTCTGGGGCTATATCGATCGCTTTCTGGCGGTGGCTAAAGGGGGTCTCGATGCGGCCCTGGAGGGACTGGCCCCCAGCGTCGATGAGGCAGCCCAGAGCCTGGGCTGCGATTGGATTGGCCTGGTAAGACGGATCCAGCTGCCCTTGCTGCGCGGGCCGTTGCTGGTGGCGGGCCTGCTGGTCTTTGTCGACACGGTGAAGGAACTACCCCTGACCTTTGCCCTGCGCCCCTTTGATTTCGACACCCTGGCGGTGCGCGTCTACCAGTACGCCAGCGATGAACGGCTGGGTGCGGCCCTAGTTCCAGCCTTACTGATTCTGATCCTGGGCTTGCTGGCGGCGGTCGCCCTAATGCCAAGCCTGGATCAACGCCCTGGGAGCAGTAGCCCGTGCCGCAGCGGCTCCCCACCCGAAGGCTTCTGAGGCCCAAGTTGCTTGCTTTCGTTTGGTTCGTCCTCCAATGGGGGCACCCAGGGCTTTGTCGTGGCCAGGCTCACACCGCCTCAACGGCCCGACCGCCAGGGAACAGAATCCCCCGGGCGCCCGGAATCAGGCTCAAGCGGCAGCGCTGGCCGGGGCCCAGGGGTCCATCCAGGGGCCGCTGCAGGCTCAGCTGGCAGCCGCGATCTTGGAGATGCAGTTGCCAGCTGTGGCCGTGGAACTCCCGGGCTAGCACCCGGGCGCTTCCCCCTGGGTCAGCCTCAAGGGCCAGGCCTTCACCCGACAGCACAACCTCATGGCCATCTCCAGGCAAGAGTGCCTGGGGTGAGATCGGCTCAGGGCCCACAAACCGCATGGGCCCCCAGGCCGTGTGTAGCTCTCCTGCCTGCAGGCGGGCCGGAATGGCATTGGCCTGCATCACAAAGCGGGCCACAAACAGGCTGGCCGGGCGAGCCACCAGCTCCTGGGCCGGGGCGCACTGCTCCAGCCGGCCGGCCGAGACCACGGCGACCCGGTCACAGATCGCCAGGGCCTCCTGGGGATCGTGGGTCACCAGCACGGCGCTGGTATGGCACTGCCGCAACAGGGCGGGTAGCTCCCGGCGCAAGCGCAGGCGCACCTCGCCATCAAGGTTGGAAAAGGGTTCATCGAGCAGCAAGACCCGCGGCTGAGGCGCTAAGGCCCGGGCCAG
>CAMAPJ010000048.1 GCA_945860085.1 Synechococcus sp. UW140
CACCGATCCAGGCCGCCAGGGCCAGGTCGGGCCGGGCCACCAGGGCTCCGATGCCGCGGGGGCCCTGGAGCTTGTGGGAAGTGAAGGTGAGCAGGTCTACGGGCAAGGCCTCGATCGCCAGGAGCTGGTGACCGACCACCTGCACCGCATCGCTGTGGAACAGCACCCCGGCGCGGCGACAGGCGGCCCCGATCGTCTCGATCGGCTGCAGGGTGCCCACCTCGCTTTGCCCCCAGATCACCGAAACCAGCCGGGTCGGCGGCGCCAGCAGGCGCTCCAAACAACTCAGATCGACGCGACCAACCGCATCTACCGGCCAGATCGCCAGCTCCCACCCCTGGGCCTCTAGTTGGCGGGCCGCTGCCTGTACGGCCGGATGTTCCACGGCCGAGATCACCAGGCGACCCTTGGCTAGGCGGGAGGCGGCGCCCAGCAGGGCGCCATGGCTGGCCTCGGTGCCGCCAGAGCAGAACGTCAACCAGCTGGCGGGGAAGCCCAGGGCGGCGGCAATCGCTTGGCGGCTGCGCTCAAGACTGTCGGCTGCCGCAAATCCGAAGCCGTGCAGGCTGGAGGGGTTGGCCCAGGCGACCTGGTAGGCCGCCAACATGGCGGCGATGACCGGCTCCGCCGGCGGAGCCGCTGCACAAGCATCGAGATAAAGGGGCGCGTCAGCTGCTCCAGTTCCAGCTTCTCTGGCGACTGGCCCGAGCGACGGCGCCGGCAGTGGCGCCGGCAGTGGCCCTGGCAGTGGCGCCGCCAGTGGCGCCGGGAGTGGTTGCATCGAGTTCTCCCCTCGTTTCTTGGAAGCCGGGCAGAAGGCAAGCGGCAGTGCAGCCAAGGCTGGCAAAGGACCGCCGCTAGGCAGTAACGGTCCGGGCGAGTCTCAACCTGCTGAGCTGGGACTTGAAAGGGTCTGTTGTGGCCAACCCTGCTTGCCCAGGCCCGCCTGACCCCTCTTTAGATAGGAAGGCTCTAATTAGTGGGGCTCAGGCTGGCAGAGCCCAGCCGCTGGGATCATTCATCTACCTAAGCGCGACCCTCGCCCTCCAGGCGGGAGCGGATCCGCGACTCAAGGGAATTACTGGCGATCGCTACCAGGTCATCGAGGCTGCTGCCCGCCAACAGAGCCGCCACCCTGGCCCGGGCTGCGGCGCTTGGGCAGGCGTCGGGCCGGATGCAGCCCTGGGTGCAAACCACGGCGCATTGGATCGTTTCAACAACAGGACCTAGATCAGCGGTCGGGTTCGCGGCCGGCTCGCCAGCGAGGGGACTAGGGGCGCTGGGCCCCGGCTCAGACCCATCCCCGGCTGGCCCCTGGTCGGCCCCTGCCGCCTGGCGGCGGGCCTCCTGCACGCTTGCGGCGCTGGGAATCGCCCCGTCGAAGACATGTTCAGCGGGGCCATCCATGATCACGTGGCCCGACTCCGCATCCCAATGGATTTGCAGGGGGCCGCCGGGCAGGTCGACCTGGGCGCGGCGATCGGCCAGCCCGAGGAGATGGCAGGCCACCAGGGTTGCGCAAGCGCCGGTGCCGCAGGCCAGGGTGGGGCCGGCGCCCCGTTCCCACACCCGCATTACCAGGTGATCCGGGGCCAGCACCTGTACGAAATGCACATTGGTCTTGGCGGGAAAGCTGGGGTGGACCTCAAGTCGGGCACCGAAGCGCTCGAGGTCGAAATCGGCCAGATCCTCAACTGGCACCACCACATGGGGATTGCCCATGCCCGCCGCCGCCACGGCGAAGACTTCACCATCTACTTCCAGCTCTGCCTGGGGCAGGCCGGCGGGTCCTAGGGGCAGGGTGGTGGGAACCGTGGCGGGCTCTAGGAAGGGCGGGCCCATGTCGACCCGGATCGAACCATCGGCTAGGAGCTCGGGCACGATCCTCCCGGCCAGGGTGTCGACCTGCCAGCGGCGACCGGGTCCATCGCTATCGCGGTCGGCCAGGAAACGGGCCAGGCAGCGGATGCCATTGCCACACATCTCCGGTTCGCTGCCATCGGCATTGAAGATGCGCATGCGCAATTCGCCGCCCGCTTGGGGGGGCAGGGCCAGGATCACGCCATCACCGCCGACGCCGAAGCGACGGTCGCAAAGCTGGCGCACCAACTCGGGCTCCATGCCGGCCTCGCTGTCCTGCTGGCTGGCCTGACGACCATCAATCAGCAGGAAGTCATTGCCTAATCCTTGGTATTTGCTGAACTGGAGCACGACTGTGGGCCGTCTGGACGGACTTTGATCTTATGGGGACTGCCTTTAATCGCACCACGACAAGCCTGGATACCTCCATGCCTGGCGTGCGCCAGCTCCAGGCCTGGATCCGCAGCAAGCAGGCCATCAGCCTGCAGTTGAACGGTGGCTCCCAGCTGGAGGGCATCTTGGTGTGGCAGGACCCGGAGTTCTACGCCATCCGCCAGGACCCCGAAGCCCCCCTGCTGCTGGTCCGGCGCGAGGGGGTGATCCTGTTGCGGCCCCTGGACTAGGCGGCCTCTGCCGGCGGGCTGTGGCACCATCACAGCCTTGCGCCCCAGCCTGCAGTGAGCGATAGCAGAGTGAGCGAGAGCAGCCGCTACCAACCCGAGGCGATCGAAGGGCGCTGGCAGCAGGAGTGGCAACGCCTCGGCCTGCATGACACGCCTGAGCCGGCCCCGGGCCAGGAGAGCTTCTACGCCCTCTCGATGTTCCCCTATCCGTCGGGGAACTTGCACATGGGGCATGTGCGTAATTACGTGATCACCGATGTGATTGCCCGAGTCCAGCGCCTGCGGGGCAAGCGGGTGTTACATCCGATGGGCTGGGATGCCTTTGGCTTGCCCGCTGAGAACGCCGCGATTGAACGGGGCGTCGATCCGGGCGCCTGGACAGACCAAAACATCGCCTCGATGCGCCAGCAGCTCAGCCAGCTGGGCCTCTCGATTGACTGGAGCCGGGAAGTAGCCACCTGCCACGCCGATTACTACCGCTGGACCCAGTGGCTGTTTTTGCAGTTCCTCGACGCTGGTTTGGCCTACCAGAAAGACGCCACGGTCAACTGGGACCCGATTGACCAGACCGTGCTCGCCAACGAGCAAGTGGATGGGGAGGGTCGCTCCTGGCGCTCCGGCGCCCTAGTGGAGAAACGCAAGCTGCGCCAGTGGTTTCTCAAAATCACCGCCTACGCCGACGCCCTGCTCGATGACCTGCCCCAGCTCGAGGGCTGGCCTGAGCGGGTGCGCACCATGCAGGCGAACTGGATCGGCCGCTCCACCGGCGCCGAACTGAGCTTTGCGCTGGTTGATGGGGCCGGCGAGGCCACGGCCCGTTCGATCACGGTCTTCACTACCCGGCCCGACACGATCTATGGCGCCAGCTATGTGGTGCTGGCCCCGGAGCACCCGCTGGTGGCGTCCCTGACCAGCGCCGACCAGCAGCTGGCGGTGACGGCCTTCTGCGACCTGGTGTCCCGCCAGAGCGACCAGGAGCGCACCGCCGAAGACCGGCCCAAGCGGGGTGTGCCGATCGGCGCCAAGGTGCTCAATCCGGCCAGCGGCGAGCTGATCGAGATCTGGATCGCTGACTACGTGCTCGCCGAGTACGGAACAGGCGCCGTGATGGGCGTGCCCGCCCACGACCAGCGCGATTTCGTCTTTGCCCGCCAGTACAACCTGCCGATCCGGCAAGTGGTGATTCCAGAGGGCAGTGATGAGCACGCCTTTGAGGGGGGCGCCTGGACCGCCCCTGGGGTGTTGATCCATTCGGGGCCCTTTGATGGCCTTAGTACCAGCGACGCCAAGGCGGCGATCACGGCTGCTGCCGAAGCTGGGGGCTGGGGCAGCGGCAAGGTGCAGTTCCGGTTGCGTGACTGGCTGATCTCCCGCCAGCGCTACTGGGGCTGCCCGATCCCGGTGATTCACTGCGACGATTGCGGCGTTGTGCCGGTGCCGGCTGAGCAGCTGCCGGTGGAGTTGCCCCGCGATGTGGCCTTCAGCGGCAAGGGCGCCTCGCCCCTGGCCCAGCTCGACTCCTGGGTGCAGGTGGCCTGCCCCTGCTGCGGCAAGGCGGCCCGGCGCGAGACCGACACCATGGACACTTTCATGTGTTCCAGCTGGTATTACTTGCGCTTCAGCGATCCCCTCAACACCAAGCTGCCCTTCAGCCGCGAGGCGGTGGATGGCTGGCTGCCGGTGAATCAATACGTGGGTGGCATTGAACACGCCATCTTGCATCTGCTCTATTCGCGCTTCTTCACCAAGGTGCTGCGCGATCGGGGTCTACTCGGCTTTGATGAACCGTTCAAGCGCTTGCTCACCCAAGGTATGGTGCAGGCCATCACCTATAAAAATCCGGCCACTGGCAAATACATTGCCCCAGCCGATGTGGCCGATCCCACCGATCCCCGCGATCCACTCACGGGCGAGCCTTTGGAAACCTTCTTCGAGAAGATGTCGAAGTCCAAGTACAACGGCGTCGATCCGGCGGTTGTGATCGATCGCTATGGGGCCGACACGGCCCGCATGTTCATTCTGTTCAAGGCTCCGCCCGAGAAGGATCTCGAATGGGATGACGCCGATGTGGAAGGGCAGTTCCGCTTTTTGCAGCGCCTCTGGCGCTTGGCCGAGGCCGCCCAAGAGCGGGGCCTCAGCTTGGCTTCTGGGGCAGGCGACCCTGACGCCGTGGCAGCAGCCTTGGCGAGCGTCAGCGCTGGCCCCGGCCTGAACAACGCCGAGCGGGAGCTGCGCCGGGCCGTGCACACGGCAATCAGCGCCATCAGTGAGGACCTCGATGGCGACTATCAGTTCAACACGGCCGTGTCGGAGTTGATGAAACTCAGCAATGCCATGGCCAGTCACCTGGAGGGGTCCGGCGACGCCTTCGCGGCCGAGGCCCTGCGCACGTTGTTGATCCTGCTGGCCCCCTTCGCTCCCCACCTGGCAGAAGAGCTGTGGCTGAAGCTGGCCGGCCGCTCCGACACCGATGCACTCGCCAAGCACAGCATCCATTGCCAGAGCTGGCCCCAGGCCGATGGGACCGCCCTGATACGGGACACGATTGAGTTGGTGATCCAGGTCAAGGGCAAGGTGCGCGGCAGCCTGGAGGTGCCCGCCACGGCCGACAAGGCCACTTTGGAGCGCTTAGCTCGCGACAGTGAGATCGCCGCCAAATGGCTGGAGGGCAAGCCGCCGAGCCGGGTGATTGTGGTGCCCGGCAAGCTCGTCAATCTGGTTCCTTGAGGCCCCTGTCCTAGGGGCCTGTCTCCCCAGGGCCAGGCTCTAGCTAGAGCAACTGGCTTCAGCCAGGCGTCAGCCGCGCTGGACGCTGAGGCTGGTGGGCTGCCCCCAATCCCCCGTGGCTGCATAGCCGCGCTGGTTGTGGCAGAGGTGACGCAGGATCCAGAAGGCAGGTTCGGGGCTGGGCAGCTTTAGCTCGGTTTGGATCTGAACCAGGCTGCGGCCCTGGCCATCGGCCAGTAGCGCTTCGACCTGGGCCTGAAGATCGAGGATCACGGCGGCGGCCTTCTTGCCGGCCTCAACCCCCGGCTGGTGGTAAGCGTTGACATTGACCAGTTCGCCATAGAGGCCCACCGCCCGCTCGAACAGGGCGATCAAGGCACCGAGACTGCGGGCATCGAGCTGACGCAGGGTGATCGTCAGGCTCTGGCGGCCGCCCTCGCTGAGGGCGGCGCGGGTTCCCTGCAGGAAGCCATCGAGGAAATCTCCGGGGGCCTCGCCATCGATGGCCCCAATCGCCGAGGGATCTTCGAGCACTTCGATGAAGTTGATGAAGAAATTGTCGATGCCATCGCGTAATTGCTGCACGTAGGCGTGCTGGTCAGTGGAGCCCTTGTTGCCATAGACGGCCAGGCCTTGGTGCACCACCTGGCCGTCGCGATCGAGCCGCTTGCCAAGCGATTCCATCACCAGCTGTTGGAGGTAGCGGCTGAACACCTCCAGCCGGTCCCTGTAGGGCAGCACGACCATGTCGCGCTTGCCCTTGCCGCCGCCCGCCACCCACCAGGCCGTGGCCAGCAGGGCAGCTGGGTTAGCGCTGGCATCGGGCCGGCGGGTGCAGGCATCCATGGCGGCCGCCCCCGCGAGGAAGGCGCGAATGTCGGCGCCGATCAGGGCGCCTGGTAGCAAGCCCACCACGCTGGTGATGCTGGTGCGGCCTCCCACCCAATCGAAGAGATCGAAGCGGGTCAGCCAGCCACCAGCCTCGGCCACCCGGTCGAGCTGGCTGCCCGCCATGGTCACGGCCACGGCCTGGGCCGGCCAGGAACAGCCGGCGGCCTCCAGGGCGGCGCGGGCCTGCTGCATGCCCAGGCGAGGCTCCGGCGTGCCGCCGGACTTGCTCACCACGATCACCAAGGTGGTATCAAGGCGCCCCTCTAAGGCCGCCAGGGTGCGCCCCATGCCGTCGGGGTCAACGTTGTCGAAGAAGTGGAAGGGCAGGCCCTTGCCGGGGGTTTGCAGGGCGCGCAAGATCAGCAGGGGCCCCAAGCCCGAGCCGCCGATGCCGATCCAGAGCACATCGCTAAAGGGTTTGCCGGAGGGGGAGACCAGGGTTCCCGCCAGCACTGCGCGGCCAAAGGCCTCGATCCGGTCAATTTCGGCGTCGATATGGACGCCGGCCTGGGGATCGGGGGCTAGGGATGGCTGGCGCAGCCAGTAATGGCCGACCTGGCGCTGCTCATCGGCGTTGGCGATCGCGCCAGCCTCGAGGGCCGCCATGGCGGCGAAGGCTTGGTCAAAGCGGGGGGCGAGGGCCTCAAGATCGGCCGGCTCGATCGCCATCCGGCTCACATCTAGCCAGATGCCCTGGGAGGGATCGTGCCAAAGCAGGGCGCAAAAGCGTTGCCAGTGCCCCTCGGCATCCGCACCTGAGGAAGCTGGAAAGGGCATCGAGGGCACTGGGGTCTTCGGGGCAAACCACCAAGAAACTACTGAGGAACGCCCCCCTAGACCCAGTCCCGCCCCCAGGACCGATGCAATGGTTCGGGATTGAGCACTGGATGAACTCCACATGTGCTCCCAATGAGCTCTGCATGAGCACGGGAGGAACATCGGGCTGAGCACTGGATGGGGCCCTGGCTGGGTCACCGGATGGATCCCTGGAGTCAGCAGCGCCTAGGCGGCTCCCAGGCTTCGAGCTCAGGCCGGCAGCAGACTGAGCCATTGGCGACGCCGTTCCAGGGCGGCGGCAGGTGCGGCTGGATCGGGTTCCAGGCGCCAGGACTCGACGGCCGCCGCAGCCGCCGTGAGGGAGCTGCGGCGCACCCGGCCGCGGCGGCAGAAGAGCAGCTCCCGGCTTTGGCCAGGCGCCCAGGCGGAGGTGAGGGCGTCCCCCTGGCGCAGGCGCTCGCCATCGAGGGCGAGCAGCTCATCGCCCACGGCCAGACCCGCCGCCTCCGCCGGCCCATGGCGGTGCACCCGCTGCACCAGCAGGCCAGCCGGATCCGCCTTGACTCTCAGCCCGAGCCAGCTGGATTGGGCGGACTTGGGCAACAGCTGCAGGCCCACATCGGCCAGATAGCCCGCCAGGTCCGGGTCGCCATGGTCCTGGAGCCAGTGGGGCAGCAGAACCTCCAGATCGGCAGCTTCAGCCGCGAAGGCGGCGATCAAATCGTTCTGCTGGTAGCCCCGACCCCAGCGCCCCAAGCGATGCCAGAGGGCACGGATCACCACCGCCAAGGCACTGCCCTGGCGGCGCAGGTGCAGGTCGAGGACTAGGGCGATCACGGCCCCCTTGAGGTAGTAACTCACCTGGCTGTCGCCGGCGTAGGCATCGGCCCGATAGAGCTTCACCCAGGCCTCCTGGCTGCTGGCTTGCAGGCTCTGCACCTGGCGGCCCGGGGTGAGGAGGTAACGACTGAGGTCCTGGCCCAGGTCATCGAGAAGGTCTGTTTCCGTGCCTAAGCCCGCTGTCAGGGGCAGGAACTGGTCCACATAGCTGGTGATGCCTTCAGCAAACCAGAGACTCGGCACCACGACGCTCTGGTGGTAGTCAATCGGGGTGAGTTCGGCCGGCCGCAGCCGCCGCACATTCCATTGGTGGAGGTATTCGTGGGCGACCAGCTGCAGAAACTTGCGATAGCCGGCCGCCGTTAGCAGGCTGGCGCGGCTGTAAACGAGCACGCAACTGTCGTCGTGTTCGAGGCCGCCGTAGCCGCCATCAAGCAGGTGCAGGATGAACAGATAATCGGCGCTAGCGGGCGCGCCGACTCCCAGCAGGCTGCAGCAAGCCTGGGCTGTGGCCTGGACATCGGCAAGCAAGGTCGGGCAATGGCGCCCAAGCCAGTCGCTGGTGCGATCGGCTCCCTCCCAGGTCACCCAGCGATGGGGCACACCGGCCAGCTGAAAACTGTCGCAGCGATGGGGACCCAGCTCCAGGGGGGTATCGAGCAGCTGGTCGTAATCGCGGGCCAGCCAGCCGCCCTCGCTGCAGCGGGGCAGTGGCACGAAGGCCTGCCAATCGGGAGGTTGGCGGATCTCCAGCCGGTAGGGCGACCAGCGCTCCCCCTCCAGCTCCAATACCACCGCCGCCAGGGCAAAAAAGCCGTGGTCGCCATCGAGGTGGCAGGTGCGCACCGACAGCTCCGTGGCCAGCAGCTGATAGCGGATCTGCAGCGGTTCTCCGGTCCGGCCGGCCAGATCCACCTGCCAGCTGGCCGTGCCCAGGCGCCAGATCGAACAGGGCTGGTCGCCGCAGACCACCTCGAGACCCTCGAGATGGCGAACGTAGTCACGAATTAGGTAGGAACCGGGGGTCCAGGCAGGCAGTCTCAGGCGCAACTGGGGCGTGCGGGCCTCCAGTTCGATCGTCACGGCCAGCAGGTGTTGCTGGGGATCACCCAGATCCAGGCGGATGGTTGGCACGCGCTGGCTCAGGACCGGGGCAAGGGGAGGGCGCCGGCGGTGGCCAGCACAGGCTTCGGGGCGCTGCTACCAACTTCGGCAACGTTCGCGTCAAGCTCTTGATCAACGCTCACTTCGGCGCTGGCAAAGTCGCTGCCGGCCGCGTCTTTCAGGGCCTGGCGCAGGGCGTAGCGGCGGCTGAGCTGGCTGAGCAACTCCTGCAGGGGGCTGGCTGCGGCGAGGCGACCCAGGTCGCCGACTAGGGCCAGGGAGCCATCCAGCTGACGGGCCCAACCAAGGCTGAAGGGGAGGGGCTGCGATCGGTCTTGTTTCGGGCTCGGGCCCTTGCGCCGGACTTTGGTCTGGATTGCCACGGGCGGACTCGCGATTAAGTCAAGCCGCAGCAGCACCGGCACCCGCTCGCCGGCAAAGCCTTCCACGACGCCGCCACGCTGCACCGCCTGGCCCAGATCGGTCAGGGCGGCGGCCAGCAGGTCCACATCGCGCAGCAGCGTGGGCAGGATGGAGAGATGGGACATGGACGGAATGCCCGCTTTTTCCGACCCTAGCGATGCCGACCGGGCCGTCCAGTGGCCGTTGCCACCGGGGGCTGGAACCGAGGCCACGGCCCCAGGCCGGCGCTTGCGCCTGGGGGTGATGGCCTCGGGGAATGGCAGCAATTTCGAGGCCCTTGTTCAGGCCAGCTCCAGCCCCTTGCTGCCGGCCCAGGTGGTCTGCCTGGTGGTGAATAACCCTGGCTGTGGCGCCAAAGCGCGGGCCGAACGGCTGAAGATTGCCGTCACCTGCCTGGATCACCGCCGATTTGCCAGCCGCGACAACCTCGATGGGGCGCTGGTAGACCACTTCCAGGCCGCTGCGGTGGATCTGGTCGTGATGGCGGGCTGGATGCGGATTGTGACCAGCCGGCTGATCAGTGCCTACCCGGAACGCCTGGTGAACATTCACCCCTCGCTGCTGCCCAGTTTTCGTGGCGTCGATGCGGTGGGCCAGGCCCTGGCCGCAGGCGTCAGCCTCAGCGGCTGCACAGCCCATCTGGTCTCCGAGGAGGTGGACTCGGGCCGGATCCTGGTGCAGGCGGCCGTACCGGTGCTTGCGAGCGATAGTCACGACGCCCTGGCCCGCCGCATCCAGGCGCAGGAACACCGGATCCTGCCCCTGGCCGTGCACCTGGCCGCCGCACGGCTGGGCTTACTGCACGGCCAGCCCCAGGCGTAGCGGGGAACGCCCCAACCCTGGCCGGACTTAGGGATAAAAGGGCAGTAAGGGCAGGCCAGTGGTGGCGGGCAGGCCGGCCAGCAGGTTGAGACACTGCACCCCCTGGCCTGCCTGGCCCTTAATCAGGTTGTCGATGGCGCTCATCAGCACCAGCTGGCCGGTGCGTTGGTCCACCTGCACGCCGATCAGGGCCCGGTTGGTCTGCCGCACCCACTTAGTCGAGGGGTAAGTGCCCACCGGCAACACCGAGACGCAGGGAGCGTGGCGGTAGGCCGCCTCCAGCACGGTGGTGCAGTCTTCGGCGGTTAGGCCCGGGTCACGCAGGCGGCCGTAGACGGTGGCGAGCAGGCCGCGCACCATTGGCATCAGGTGGGGCGTGAACTGGAGCTGAATCGGCTGGCCGGCGGCCCGACCGGCCAACTGCTCGATTTCGCTGGTGTGGCGATGGCCCACCACCCCGTAGGGAGCTACCGCCTCGGCCGCCTCGGCCAAAAGCAGATGTTCCTTGGCGGCACGGCCGCCGCCACTGCTGCCCGTCTTGGCATCAATAATGATGCCGCTGGGCTCGATCAACCCCTGTTGCAGGAAGGGAAGTAGGGCCAGCAGGCTGGCCGTGGGGAAGCAGCCCGGTGCGGCCACTAGGCGCGCGGCGGCAATGCGTTCCGCCTCCCACTCCACCAGGCCGTACACCGCCTCCTGGCAGAGGTCGGTATCGCTGCGGGGGAAGGCGAGTGCCTCATTGCTGTACACCTCCTGCCATTGGCTCAAGGAGCGGTAGCGGTAGTCGGCGGAGAGATCAACGACCTTGACGCCCCGCTCCAGCAGACCTGGCACCAGCGTCGAGGCGAGGCCATTGGGCAGGCTGAGCAGGGCCAGGTCGGCGACCGCAGCGATGGCGGCCGCATCCGGGCTCTGCACGATCGGATCGCCGGGCAGGGGCAGGAACGGCACCAGCTCGCTCCAGCGTTTACCGGAACTGCGCTCGCCGCCCAGGTAGGTGACGTGCAAGCCCGGATGGTCTTGCAGCAGGCGCAGGGTCTGGAGGCCGCCGTAGCCGCTAGCGCCGATCACAGCCACGCGCCCCCCGGTCCGACGATCCGCCGCCAGGGGGGGATGGTCGGGGGGTTGAGAGGCCATGCCGCAAGCTCGGGAACGCCAGATCGTACCGGGATCTATAAACAAGGGAACCTGGCCCGTGGCCGCCCTTGCTTTCCAAGATCAGTCCAGTGTCCTCAGACGAGCCGGCGCCGGCAGGTCAACCGGCGGTCCCCGAAGGGCCCATTCCAGGGACAGAAGCGCTGTCCCCTGGACCCCAGGCCACTAGCGAGCGCATCCGCTTCGACGCCATCGCCGATGCCCTCGCGGCGATCCGCAATGGCGAGATGGTGGTGGTGGTCGATGACGAGAACCGGGAAAACGAGGGGGATCTGATCTGCGCGGCCCAGTTCGCAACCCCAGAGCAAATCAATTTCATGGCCACCGAGGCCCGGGGACTGATCTGCCTGGCCATGGAGGGCGAGCGCCTTGATGCGCTCGAGTTGCCGTTGATGGTGGATCGCAATACCGATGAAAACCAGACGGCCTTTACGGTCAGCGTCGATGCCGGCCCGGAAAACGGCGTCAGCACGGGTATTTCCGCCGACGACCGGGCCCGCACCATCCAGGTGGCGATCCATCCTTCGACCCGGGCCGCCGATCTCCGCCGGCCCGGCCACATCTTTCCGCTGCGGGCGCGCCAAGGCGGCGTGCTCAAGCGGGCCGGCCACACCGAGGCTGCCGTTGACCTGGCCCGACTCTCGGGGCTCTATCCGGCCGGGGTGATCTGCGAAATCCAGAACGGCGACGGTTCGATGGCGCGCCTGCCCCAGTTGGTGGAGTACGCCCGCCGCCATGGCCTGCGCCTGATCAACATCGCTGACCTGATCAGCTACCGGCTCGACACGGAGCGCTTCGTGCTGCGCCAGGCCGAGGCCAACTTGCCCAGTGCCTTCGGGCAGTTCCGGGCGATCGGGTATCGCAATGACCTCGATGGCAGCGAACACATCGCCATCGTCAAGGGCCAGCCAGAACTGGCCACGGATGCGGTGCTGGTGCGAGTCCATTCCGAATGCCTCACCGGCGACGCCTTCGGCTCCCTGCGCTGCGATTGCCGGCCCCAGCTGGAGGCAGCCCTGGCGATGATCGAAGCGGCAGGCGAGGGCGTAGTGGTTTACCTGCGCCAGGAGGGCCGCGGAATCGGCTTGATCAACAAGTTGCGGGCCTACAGCCTCCAGGACGGCGGCCTCGACACCGTGGAGGCCAATGAGCGGCTCGGCTTTGCCGCCGACCTGCGCAATTACGGCGTTGGCGCCCAGATTCTCAGCGATCTGGGCGTGCATCGCCTGCGCTTGATCACCAACAACCCGCGCAAAATCGCCGGTCTCGGCGGCTATGGCCTGCAGGTGGAAAATCGGGTGCCCCTGGTGATGGACCCGGGCCAACACAACGCCGGCTACCTGCAAACCAAGCAGGACAAACTGGGCCACCTGATGGGCGGCTCTGAAACCCCAGGTCCGGGACCGGCGGCGGTGTTGGCCTGGCAGGGGGGGGGGCTGGCGATGGCGACCTGGGCGGCCCAGGACGCAGCCAATGGCTCATTCGGAGGGGCAGACGCCGGCCCTGAACCGGGACCCGGCGCCGCCTCAAATCCAGGCCCCGCTTCAACAGCAAGCTCTGCTTCAGCGCCAAAAGCGGACTCCGAACGTCAAGCCGCCCATTGGGAAGGGATCCTGGCCGCCCATTGGCAGGAACTCTCTGTCTGGGCTGGCAAGCACCAGCTCGAGCTGCAGCGGGAAGACCACCCCCGCCTCCTAGCCCTGCTCGATCGCCCCTCCCTGGCGGTGCTGGTGACCGGCGCTACGGCTGAGGTGCTGCAGGCAGCGCTAGCGCGCATGGCCCGCTGGCCCGCCACCCAGTCGGTCTGCCTGCTGTTGGCACCCGATGCCCAACGCAGCACCCACCCCAGCGTCTCGATCGAGGCGGAACGCCGGCCCCTGCAGGAGCTGGCCTCCGCCCCAGCGCTGCTGCCGAGGCACCATTCGGGCCTAACCCGCTGGTGTTGAGTCCGGGGGCAAACCCAGCTGGCTCTAGGCAAGCCTGACTTGGTTCAGGCATGCCTGACTTGGCTCAGGGCAAGATCGACAGTTTGGTGATGCGCGTTCCCTTGCGAATCGCCATCACCACATCCATGTTGCTGGCCTGGCCGAACACCGTATGGACCCCATCGAGGTGGGGCTGGGAGGCATGGCACAGGAAGAACTGGCTGCCGCCTGTGTTCTTGCCAGCGTGGGCCATGGACAGGGTGCCGTCTTGATGTTTACGGCTGTTGATTTCGCAGGGAATCATGTAGCCGGGGCCGCCGGTGCCGGCCATCCCTTTGACGCCTTCGCGGGTGTTGGGGCAGCCACCTTGGGCCATGAAGCCATCGATGACGCGGTGAAAGGCCAGACCGTCGTAGAAGCCTTCGTTGGCCAATTTGACGAAATTGGCCACGGTGGCGGGGGCATCGGCATCGAACAAGTCGATTTCGAGGGTGCCTGCTTCAGTCTCCATCAGGGCCTTGGTCACGGATGCTCTGCAAACAACTCCAGTATGGGCTTTGCAGCGAGGCGGGCGTGATTGTCCCTCGCTTCGGTAGAACAGAGCTGATCCACCCATTTGCGCCGTGACGCCCTCCTCCATAGGCCCCGACCTCAGCGTTGCCCGCTTGGGCGTTCTCGGCGGCAGTGGCCTCTATGCCATGGAAGGACTGGAGGTCGTCGAGGAGCTGGTGGTGGAGACCCCCTTCGGCCAGCCCTCCGATGCCCTGCGCCTGGGACGGCTCGGCGGCATGGAGGTGGTGTTTCTGGCCCGCCATGGCCGGCATCACACCTATCTGCCCACGGAAGTGCCCTACCAGGCCAACATCTGGGCCATGCGCTCCCTGGGGGTGCGCTGGATCTTGTCCTGTTCCGCCGTTGGCTCCCTGCGCGAAGAGGTGCGCCCCCTCGACATGGTGATACCCGATCAATTCATTGACCGCACCCACCAGCGGCCGATCAGCTTCTTCGGCCAGGGCGCCGTGGCCCATGTCACCTTCGCCGATCCCTTCTGTGGGGCGCTGAGCGAGCTGCTAGCGGACATCGCCGAGGGCCTGATGCCCGAGGGCCGGCTGCTGCACCGCGGCGGCATCTATCTCTGCATGGAGGGACCAGCCTTCTCAAGCCGGGCCGAATCGAATCTCTATCGCAGCTGGGAATGCAGCGTGATCGGCATGACCAACCACGCCGAAGCCCGGCTGGCCCGGGAGGCCGAGATCGCCTACGCCACCTTGGCCATGGCCACCGATTACGACTGCTGGCACCAGGAGCATGACAGCGTCAGCGTCGAGATGGTGATCGCCAACCTGCAGGCCAATGCCCAGCTGGCCCAGGCGATCCTGGCTGGGGCCACGGCCAGGATCGCCGAGCAGCGTCCGGCCAGCCCCGCCCATACGGCCCTGCAACATGCACTGATGACCCCCAAGGACTTCGTGCCTGCCGCCACCCGCAGCCGTCTTGACCTGTTCACAGCTCCTTACTGGGGCTCCTGGAAAAGCGAATCCAACTAAGCCCATCAGCCGGCCTGCAACTCAACCGGCTTGGCTGTCCAGCGAGTTAGCCAATCTGGCCAGTTAGTCACTCCGGCCAGTTAGCCAGTCCAGCCAATTAGCCAGTCAGCTCGCCCCGTGTTCCTGCAGGGCCGCCCGCAGGGACTGGCCGTGGCGGCTCAAGCTGTCCCTCGCCTCAGGGGCTGAGAGCTCTGCCTGGGCCATCAGCAGGGCCAGCTTCACCGAGCCGCCGCTTTCAGCCAGCAGGCTGGCCCCTCTCGCCCGGTCGACGCCGGCCAGGTCGGCCAGGATGCGCAGGGCCCGATCCTCCAGCTTGCTGTTGGTGACCGCCACATCGACCATGCGGTTGCCATGGACCTTGCCGAGGCGCACCATCACGCCGGTGGAGAGGATATTGAGGGCCATCTTGGTGGCCGTGCCCGCCTTAAGCCGGGTGGAGCCAGTCAGCAACTCGGGCCCAGTGATCAGGCGGATGTCGATGTCGGCCGGCATGGGCACCTGGGCTGCGGGCACGCAGGCCAGGGCGATGGCTAGGGCTCCCAGGCTGCGGGCGTAGTCGAGGCCGCCGTGGACGTAGGGGGTGGTGCCGCCGGCGGCGATGCCGACCAGCACGTCGGCGCCGCTGAAGTCCCGGGCCTGGAGATCAGCCTTACCGGCCTCCTTTCGATCTTCGAGCCCTTCGGAGCTGCGCAATAGGGCCGGGGCCCCACCAGCAAGCACCCCTTGCACCAACTCCGGCGGCGAACAGAAGGTGGGGGGGCATTCGGCCGCATCCAGCACCCCCAGGCGACCGGAGGTACCGGCCCCTAAATAGAACAAGCGACCGTTCTGGGTGAGCCGTGCGGCAATCGCCTCGATGGCTGCAGCCAGGGCCGGCGCTGCCGCCGCCACGGCCTCCTGGGGCCGTCGGTCTTCTTCGCAAAACAGCTGCACCAGTTCAGCGGTGCTGAGTTGATCGAGCTGGGTGTTGAGCGCATGGGCCTGCTCGGTGAGCAGATGGCCCCGGTCTTGTCCCTGGAACGGCTCTCCCTGGAAAAGCTCTTCCTGGAACGGCTTGCCTTGGACAGGCTGGGCCTGGGTCGGCTGGCCTGGACTGGTCACAACATGCCCTCCAGCCGGCGGCGAAAGGCTTCGAGTTCGGCGTTGGCGCCGCCGGCATCCCTCTCGCCAGGTTCAGGCCCCAAGCCAGGCTCCGGCGCAAGGCCGCCAGCCTGGGCCTGGAGCTCCTCCTTCCAGGTCGAAACATCCATGTTGCGCTCCGGCGGCGCGATTAGCAGCCGGTCCTCGGCGGACTGGGGCAGGAAGCCTGCCGGCACGAACTGGGCCTGATAGCCCGCCTGGGTGCAGAACAATTCAATTTCTTCGCGGCTGATCGCCTCAACGCTCGGGGTTGGGAAATCTTGGGCTTCAAGCAGGCCGGCGTAGCGCTCGGCATCATCGGGATCTTCGAACAGCAGCACCAAGGTGGTGCCGTTGACCTCAAGCGAATGGATGCCTTCGGCGTCGCTGCCCGCATCAAAGAGGAGCACGTGCACGGGCATGAAGGACTGTGGTCGGCTGGGGCTTTCAGTGTCTCACTTGCGGGTTGAGCAAGCCGCAATCGGGGGCCCAAGCCAGACCTCCGTTTGCTTGTGGCCAGCTCTCAGCTAAAGCTCAGCTTCGCTGGCAAGTTGCTGCAAGCGCCGGTAGAGGGCCTCCTCGGCCTCGCTAAGCTCCTCGGGCACCACTAGCCGGATCTCGACCAGTTGGTCGCCCCGCTGGCTGCCCCATTCGAGCCCGCGCCCGCGCAGGCGCAGGAGACGGCCGCTGGAGGAGCCCGCTGGCACCCGCAATTGCACTGGCCCCTCCAGGGTCGGCACCGCCACGCGGCACCCCAGCACCGCATCGGCGGGAGTCAGATCCAGCTGGTACAACACCCGCAGGCCATCAATGCGTAGACCTTCGGGGGTACGCACCCGCAGCTGCAGGAAGTGGTCGCCGCCGCCGGCCACGACCCCGGCCAGACGCAGACGCCAGCCGTCGCCCGCTAGGGGGGGCGTCCAGGTCTCGAGCAGGGTGCCATCGGACAGTTCCAGTTCGATCCGTTCACCGGCTAGGGCCTGTTCCGGCGTGAGCTCCACCACGGTTTCGGCATCGACGCTGGCTACTACCGGCGCCGGGGGCTGCGGCGACGCTGTCACCCCCCAGCTCCGTTCTGGTCCCTGGCCCTGGGGAGCGCCCCCCCCCTCGGGTTCAGGGCCTTCTGCTGAATGCTCAGGCTCAGAGCGGCTCTCCCGCCGGCCAAACAAGACATCGAGATAGTCGTCGAACTCTGGGAAGCCACTGGCGAAACGATCCTGCGGACCCCGGCCGTTGCTCCCCTGGCCCAGTTCCCAGGCCTGGCGCCGGCCTGGATCGCTGAGGATGGCGTAGGCAGCGTTGACCGCCTTGAAGCGCTCCTCGGCCACGGGGTCGTTGCCGTTGAGATCCGGGTGCCAGAGCCTGGCCTGCTGGCGAAAGGCCCGCTTCAGGCTGGCGGCATCGGCGCCGGGCTCCAAGCCGAGCACGGCCCAGAGATCCGGGGCCTGGGACGGGTCACTGAACACCGGCCTCAGCCCTCAGCCCAGGGGTCGTCCTGGGTGGGGCGGGGACGGGCCGTTATGGGATCGCCCCGGCGCTTGCCATAGGAAGGAGAGGCGCTGCCTTCGCCGGCGTAGGGATCGAGATCCCGCTCAGAACTCCTGTCTAGAAAGCGCTCCGGGCTGCGCCTCTGGATTGGTTCAGGGGGCCGGCGATCTCCAGATCGCCCTGGCGGCCGATCGTTTTGTCGTTGGTTCCCCTGCTCCGCCGATCCCTCCGCAGCCCACTCCTGGCTCCCTTGGGGATCCCGTCGCGGGCGAGGCTCCTGGCCCCAGTCCTGGTTTCGCTCCGGAGCCCGTGCCTGGCCTCGCTCCTGACCCCACTCCAGTCCCCGATCGGACCTGGACTCGACCCGGTCGCGTCCCAGGGCCCGGGAGGGCTCCAAGCCCGATCCGCCTAAGCCCGAACTGCCCCCCCAGGGGTCTTGGACGCCGCGGCGGCTGCCGCCCCGGTCCCAGTCATCCCAGTCGTCATCAGCGAACAATTCATCCTTGAGGGAGCCCAGGGTGTTTTTCAGGCCCTGGAGGGGGCCACCGCCTTCGCTGCGCCGTTCACTGGTCAGGCGGCGATTCAGGCCGTAGAGGGCTTCCTGCAGTTCGCTTACCGCCACTTCCAGCTCGGCCAGGTCGCCGGCGGCGAGGAGGTCCTGCACTTGACGCAGCGCCAGTTCCACGGCCCGCTGCTGGCGATCGGCCCCATAGGGACCTAGCTCTAGGGCGGCATCGCGCAGGCGCCGTTCCGCCTGGGCTACCAGGGTCTGGGCCCGGTTACGGCGATCGATCTCACTGCGTTTGCGGCGATCTTCGGTGGCCTTCTGCTCGGCCTCGACCAGCAGGCGCTGCACCTCTTCTTCGCTGAGGTTGGAGCCTCCTTGGATGCTGACACTCTGCTGCCGGCCGGTGGTGCGATCGGTGGCGGACACCTGCAGCAGACCGTTGGCATCGATGTCGAAGGACACTTGTACTTGGGGCACGCCCCTAGGGGCCGGCGGGATGCCGGAGAGGCGAAACCGGCCGAGGGATTTGTTATCACTGGCCATCTGGCGCTCACCCTGGAGCACATGGATCTCGACCGAGTTCTGGTTGGCTTCTGAAGTGGAGAAGACATCCGATTTGCGCACCGGGATCGCCGTATTGCGCGGAATCAGCACCTTCATCACGCCGCCGACCGTCTCAAGCCCCAGGGAGAGGGGGCTGACGTCATTCAGCATTAGGTCGCGCAGTTCGCCGGTGAGGATGCCGGCCTGAACGGCGGCGCCGATCGCCACCACCTCATCGGGATTGACCGACTGGCAGGGCTCCAGCGGCACCAGGGTGCGAACCATCGCCTGCACCATCGGCATGCGGGTGCTGCCACCGACCAACACGACATCGTCGATGTCTTCGGCCGCCAGGCCGGAATCACGCAAGGCCCTCTGCACAGGCCGCATCAGGCGGTCGAGCAGGTCGCCACAGAGGCCTTCGAAGGTGCGGCGCTCGAGGGTGGCTTCGATGTGGAGCGGCCCGGCTTCGGCGGTGGCAATGAAGGGCAAGGAGATTGGCGTGCTTTGCACGCCCGAAAGCTCCTGTTTGGCTTTTTCGGCCGCTTCGGTGAGGCGCTGCAGGGCCTGGCGGTCGCGGCGCAGGTCGATCTGGTGCTGGGCCAGGAAGGCCTCAGCCAGCCAGTCAACGATGCGCCGATCCCAGTCATTGCCGCCCAGCTGGGTGTCGCCGCTGGTGGCCTTGACGTCGAAGACGCCATTGGCGATCCGCAATACCGACACATCAAACGTGCCGCCGCCCAGGTCGAACACCAGCACCCGTTTAACGGCACTGCGATCGAAGCCGTAGGCGAGGGCGGCGGCCGTGGGTTCGTTGAGAATCCGCTCAACGTTGAGGCCCGCCAGCCGCCCGGCATCGCGGGTGGCCTGGCGCTGGGCGTCATTGAAATAGGCCGGCACGGTAATCACTGCCGCTTCGACCGGCTCACCCAGGTAGGTCGCCGCGTCATCGACCAGCTTGCGCAACAGGCTGGCCACCAATTCTTCGGGGGCGTATTCCCGCTCAGTGGCCGGGCAAACCACGCGCACATTGCCCTGGTCGTTGGCCCGGATTGTGTAGGGCACCGACAGGCTGTCCTCCTCCAATTCATCCCAGCGGCGTCCGACGAACCGCTTGAGGTTGGCGAAGGTGTTGCGGGGATTGAGCACCAGCTGGCGCCGGGCCAGCTGGCCCACCAGCAAGTCCTTGTCCCGGTTGAAGCCCAGCACCGACGGGGTTGTGCGGCCCCCCTCGGCGCTGGCGATTACCTGGGGACGGCCGCCTTCGAGCACCGCCACCACAGAGTTGGTGGTGCCCAGGTCGATGCCAACGATCCGCCCCATGGATCTGCGCATGGAATATCCAAACTAACGGTCCGAAAGCCCTTAACCCGCTCCCAGCAGCCGTCGCGGCAACCGGCTGACGCACAGAAGCAAGTGCCCTAGCCGATTGAGACATAAAAAAACCGGCGTGAGCCGGTTTTTAACGGAGAGGGAGGGATTCGAACCCTCGATAGAGTTGCCCCTATACAGCATTTCCAATGCTGCGCCTTCGACCACTCGGCCACCTCTCCCTAAGTTCGGGGGCAAGTGGGGCAACTGGGAGAATGTAGCAGTCAACCCCCTGTCCCCCTGGCTCCCCATGGCGCAGCACTTCCCGATCACGGTGCATTGGCGCCAGGAGCAGCGCACCATTCGCCTCGATGTCCCCGAGGGCGACTACATCCTGCGCAGCTTCGAGGCCCAGGGCCAGCCGTTGCCGTTCAGCTGCCGCAACGGTTGCTGTACCGCCTGCGCCGTGCGCGTGCTCAGCGGCGAGATCGACCAGCGCGAATCCTTAGGCCTGTCCAAGGACGTGCGCGCCAAGGGCTACGGCCTGCTCTGCGTCGCCCGGGCCCTGGGGCCCCTGGAGGTGGAAACCCAGGATGAGGACGAGGTCTATGACCTGCAGTTCGGCCGTTTCTTTGGCCGTGGCAAGGTGCGTGCCGGCCTGCCCCTCGACGACGAATGAGCCAGCCCAGCCCCTGCTCCGATCTCAGCCTGCGGGACTCCGGCCTGGAGCGTTCCGAGCTCGAACGGCTGCTGGCCGTGGCCCGGGAGGCTGCCAGCGCTGGCGCCGAACGGCTGATGCACCATTTTGGCCACCTGGAGCGGATTCGCGAAAAGGGTCGCGCCGGTGATCTGGTGACCGAAGCCGATGAGGCCGCCGAGGCGGCCGTGCTGGCGGTGCTGCAGCAGCACACCCCCGAGTTTGGGGTGCTGGCCGAGGAAAGCGGCTGGACGCAGGGCCACTCCAACCTGGCCTGGTGCGTCGATCCCCTCGATGGCACCACCAACTTCGCCCATGGTTTCCCCTTTTTTGCTACCTCGATCGGTCTGACCTGGCAGGGACGGCCCCTGCTTGGGGCCCTGGCCGTGCCGGCCTTGCAGCAACAGTTCTGGGCCGCCCCCGGCCTGGGGGCCTGGTGTAACGACGCGCCGATCCGGGTCAGCGATTGCCCAGACCTGGCCTCGTCCCTGCTGGTGACGGGCTTTGCCTACGACCGCCAGAGCCGGCTTGACAACAACTACGCCGAATTCGCCTACTTCACCCACCGCAGCCGCGGCGTGCGCCGGCCCGGGGCAGCGGCCGTGGATCTGGCCTTCGTGGCCGCCGGCCGGCTCGATGGCTACTGGGAGCGGGGCCTCTCCCCCTGGGACTTAGCCGCCGGTGTGGTGCTGGTTGAGCAGGCCGGCGGCGTCGTCTGCGCCTACGACGGCGGTCCGATCGACCTGGCTGAAGGGCGTCTGATCGCCTGTGCCCCCGGCCTGCGCCAGCCCCTGATTGCAGGACTAGCGGCCTGCTCGCCCTTAGCCGGGGCAAGCTATGGCGTCCCGGAGCTTGATCAGGCCGCCGCCGGCAGCGTGACCCCGGCTCCATAGGATCCGCAGCAACACGCCTCCACCCTGTCCCATGGCCCTGCAACCCGCCGCCGGCGCCAGGGACCTCAATCCCCAACAGGTGGATGGCAACCGCACCCTGGTCAGTCAGCTGGCAGCGGTGTATCGGCTCTGGGGCTACGAAGAGGTGGCCCCACCCACCATTGAACGGCTGGAAACACTCCAGGCTGGCGGCGGCATCGATGGCCGCGAACTGGTGCGCTTGGCGACAGAAGAGGCCCTCGGCCTTAGACCCGAGATGACGGCGTCGATCGCCCGGGCGGCCGGCACCCGCATGGCAGGCCGCAGTCGGCCCTTGCGCCTTTGGTACACCGGCCCGATCTACCGCAGCCGCCAGGCGGATGGGGGCGGCGCCGGGGCCGGCCAACAGATTGTTGAAGAGCTGCAAAGCGGCGTTGAGCTGCTGGGGGCCACCAGCGCCGCCGACGACAGCGAACTGCTGCGCTTGCTCTTGGCCTGCCTGCGCAGCCTGGGCTTAGGCCAGGAGCAGCACACCCAGCTGTTGCTCGGCCATCA
>CAMAPJ010000049.1 GCA_945860085.1 Synechococcus sp. UW140
TCTCTCGGTTCCGTAGAACTCCAAGAAATGGGGCAGGGACAGTCCGGACTGGAACTGGACCCGATTCATGGCCATGACAAACCTATCAATACTTGTGTACTAGCTTAGCCCGCTGGGGCTGCTTACGGAGTCTTCTGCCTAATCAAGAAGGTTTTTGAAGCCCAGTTTCTACAGCATTTTAGTGATGTGGCGCTGGTTTTTGGCTTCTTCTTCACAGCAAATGATTGGGAAGGCGAGGTCGTTAACATGTCGTTTGAGATCTCGGCTCCAGGGGCGATTCAGACAGATTTCAACCACCATCCCCTTGGATAATGTCAACTCTTGCGGTTGCTTGTTGGCAGGAGCCAGAATGAGTAATATCGCCCCTTCCCAGATCAGGCGTCGGGCCTCTTGGGGGTTAAGGATTTGGACCTTGGCCCATCCCTGCATACGTTCTTCGGCTGAGCGGTTGGCCATCTGTTGATGAATGCTTTCGATTCGGGCCTGCTGGCTGGGCCCTTGAGCAGGCTGCTCATCAAAATAGGAATGGTCGTAGCCCATGGTAAATGCTCCCTTTGATCTCACCCTATTGGCGTGCCTTAATCGTCTAGTAAAGCCGAGAACATTGGCTTGCATGTTCAGGCACGATGTTGCTTTTACTCTTCAGGCCTGTAGCCTGGCTTACCACAGGCAGCGTCCATGGCTGGCCCTTTGGGACTGCGCGCCAGTGGTTTGCTTGACGTATTCTTCGGTTTGTTGCTCGGAATACCGTCTGATTTAAGCGTTGGGGTGACAATGGGTCCATTCCCACACCCTTGATGGATTGATGGCTTGGCGATGTTGTGGTTGGTCCCGAATGCCAACTCCCTTACCAGGGATCTCGATCACACCCGCCGCACACCCGTTGTTTTTCCATTGCTATGACAACCCAGGCCCGCCCCAGCATTTCTCCCAGCCAACTTCTTGATGGGCAGGCAGCAGCTAATCCATCGCTATTGATTGATGTTTGTTCGCGTCGTTCCTACCACAAGCACCATATTGAAGGCAGTCAGAATATCCCTTTGCCTCTTTTGCTTAACCAGGAATGGCCCGATGGAGATTGGATTGTGCTTGCCGACAACGATCACGAAGCGCTTCATGCAATTGCCTTACTGCATGATTCAGGTTATGAACGGCGTGTCCAATGGCTCGATGGCGGCCTGAGCCGCTGGAAAGAACGGCATCTGCCGCTGGCAGGGACCCAGAGCAGTGTCTCAACCAATACCCAGGAACCGGCCACGGTGGCAGCGGTTCTTGCTGGTGGTCTTGTGCTGGTTGGTTTGCAAGTTCTGCCCTTGCCTGCACTGGTTTTGTCGCTGGCGCTGGTGCTGATTCCTGTGATTGCCGGCCGGGTTCTGTCCCAGATGCCTAAAAACTCGCTCAAGCACCTCGCCTAAGTCCCTTTTAAACGCTTGCCCCGCTCCCCATGGCCCAAGGATTTGAGACGCGCCAGATTCATGCCGGTACGGCTCCCGATCCCACGACGGGCGCCCGGGCCGTGCCGATTTATCAGACCAGCAGCTATGTGTTTCGTGATACAAACCATGCCGCCGATCTGTTTGGCCTGAGGGAACTCGGTAACATCTACACGCGGATTATGAATCCCACCCAGGCTGCGTTTGAACAACGTATCGCTGACCTGGAAGGAGGTGTGGCGGCCTTAGCCACCTCCAGTGGCCAGTCGGCTGAGGCCCTGGCCCTGTTGAATCTGGCGGAACATGGCGGCCACATCGTTGCCAGTTCCTCCCTCTATGGCGGCACGATCAACCTCTTTCGCCATACCTTCCCGAAATTGGGGCTCTCCGTCAGTTTTGTGGAGAATCCCGATGATCTTGAGCAATGGCGCGCCGCCATCCAGCCGAATACCAAGGCCTTCTTTGGCGAAAGCATCGGCAATCCCAAGGGGGATGTCTTCGATATCGTGGGGGTAGCGGGCGTCGCCCATGGGGCCGGGATTCCCCTGGTGATCGATAACACTTTGGCGACCCCCTACCTCTTGCGGCCTTTGGAGCATGGCGCCGATATCGTCGTCCATTCGGCTACCAAATTCATCGGTGGCCATGGCACCTCGATCGGTGGCGTAATCGTGGATGGGGGAACGTTTGACTACGAGGCCAGTGGCCGCTTCCCCCAATTCAGCCAGCCCGATCCCAGTTATCACGGCCTGGTGTTTAGCTAGCTGCCAGCCCCCCTGTTCCCGCCCAGCGGCAGTTCGCCAGCTTGTTTCAGACGCAGCCCCTTCGCTTGGAAGGGGGTGAGCCGTTCGGGCCGATCAGCCTGGCCTATGAAACCTGGGTCAACCCAATAGCGATCGCTCCAATGGGGTGTTGTTGTTGCACGGGTTTTCGGGTGACAGCCACGCTGCCGGCGGGATCGAACCAGGTCACCCAACCCCGGGCTGGTGGCATGGACTGATCGGTCCTGGCCTAGCGATCGATACCGATCGTTACTGGGTGGTCTGCCCCAATGCGTTCGGGGGCTGTCAGGGCAGCTGCGGACCCAGCTCTCTGGCAGCCGATGGGGTTGCCTATGGACAGCGTTTCCCCCTGATCACAATCCGCGACCAGGTGGCCTGTGAGCTCGGTTTGGCCGATCACCTGGCTACTGACCGCTGGCATGCAGTGATCGGTGGCCCCATGGGGGGGATGCGGGCGCTCGAATGGGCCGTGACAGTGCCCGAGCGCGTGCCTCGCCTAGGGCTTCTCGCTACGGCGGCGACGGCCTCACCTGAGCAGGAAGGTTGGCACCGCCAGGAGCTTGCAGCCTTGGCATTGCCGGACTCCAGAGCAGCCCAACCTGGCCCCAGGCCCTGGCCCGCCCCACTGGATGGTCTGGCCCTGGCCCGGGCGATTGCCCTGATCTCCTATGGAAGGCCCGATCCCCTTTCTCCGATTGCCAAGGACGTGGAACGACTGGTTAGCTGTGGCGCCGGCCAGGCTTCCGCGATCGATCTGATCAAACTCGGCGCACGGCTTTGTGGGCTTCGGCACCAGCATCAGCAGCTTCTGGAGTTCCTCGGCCGCTTTGAAGCCCACAGCTATCGCGTGATGTGTGGAGCCATGACCCAGCACGACATAGGCCGCAACCGAGGAGGCGTTGGCGCTGCTTTGGACCTGATTCAGGCTCGCACCGTGGTCGTCTCGATCGCCTCGGATCGTCTCTTCCCGCCCCCTCTACAAGCTGCCATTGCTGCCGGCCTGCCCAACCTTGGGCAACTGCACGGCATTGAGTCCCGCCATGGCCACGATGGCTTTCTGCTAGAAGATCGCCAGATTGCCCCAGTGCTGCAGTTGATGCTCGAGTAAGTGCTGCTACAAACTGGGTGCAATCCCATTCTCTGCGGCATCTTGCGGTTGGACTGAGTCATAACTGCGCAGCTTGGTTGTTTGTGATTGGCGTGCATAGGCTGACTTCAGAGTTAACCCTCCAGTCGTGAAACGTCTCCTTTCATCTCCCGTCAAGACCGTCGCTACCACTTGCTCAGTTGTGCTGTTGTCCTGCAGCCTGGCTCAAGCCGCTGAACGTCCAATCCGTTGGAACTCGGGCGCAGCCGTGTGGTCAACCAACCAGCAGGCCATCAACACTTTTCTAAACACCGGTGAGATCACCGATCGGGGCCTGGCCGATGGCATCCATTTGTCCGGTTGGACCGCGGCCGAACTGCGGGCTGGCCTGACCAAGCCCTATGGCGTTGATCTGGCATCTGTTGCCAACTTTCTCTATTCCGATGCTGGAGTCAAGTTTCTCGACAATCAAACCCGTAGCTATTTCCCCTACTGGACGATGAAAACGGATGCGGTAGTCGCGCTTCGCTCCGCCATTATTGCTGATGCCGCTGATGGCTCGATTTCCTCGGCCGGCATCCTGGCAGCCCTACCCGTTGACTTCCGCCTTGCCCATACCTGCAACACCTACGACGGCAAGCAGAATGTCTGCGACAAGGGCCGCTGCACCACCGAGGCGCAGTGCACGTCGCTTTTCTCTTGGTATGTGTTCCTGCCTTCCTGTGTGCAGGCCCGCCAGGTCAGCACCGCCTACCCAACCCTGGGCGCTCCTAGCACTGGGGCCCAGCAACGGCCGATCCGGGCCCTGTGGTGAGTTCGGCTCACACTTGGGCCCGCGCTTGCCCGAAGCAAGCGCTGGGCTGGTAATTAGGTGAGATCGCAGCAGGGCCCCTTGGCTACGGAGCCCTGTTTCAACCAGCCCCACTGGGCCCTAGATCTGAACTTCCACGATCAAGTGGCGGGCTTCTGCGATCAGCTGCTCCCAGGCGGAGCGGGTTCCACCACAGCCCTTGCGATCGCCATGGGCACTTACGGCAGCTGGATTGGCCATGGGGAAGTGGCCCGGGTGCCGTCGGCGCGGCGCAGCTGGCTGATCCCTAGCAGTACAAGTGGGATACCCAGCAACAGCGGCACGAGAAAACTACCGCCAATGATCAGCAAGGTGGGTCCAAAATTATTAGGAAGCTCGCTGATAGCCGAAGTCGGGCTCTGTTGTGCCATGGGGATGTCCCAGGATGGATCCATTGTTGAAGTCCACGCCGGCGCCGGGCGTGGTTGAGACCACATCGGCTTGACCCTCGAATCACTCCAGTTGGCAGCGGCTGCAGCAGCTGTGCAGCGGCTGCTTGGATCGCTGGGTCGGTTTGGACATTTTGATATTGAATAGGGCATTTCAGAACGGCTTTGCCGAATGGTGAGGCAAAAAGCCTTTGCAGAGAAGCCTTGTAGGGGCGCAGGGCATTCATCCCAGCAGCCGATTGCCTTAACGGCGCTTCAGGCTTGGTGCGATTAAGCTGAAGTGACGCAGGTGGCATCAAGGCCTGCCCTCTGGGACCCATCCGCTGACTTTCACCGACTTTCAGGCGCCTGGTACGGCGAGTCGCCCTCTGCGACGCAGTGATTTCGAGCTCGAGGCCTACCGCCAGAGCGACAACCGCCGGGCCTTGCTGCAAGTGTTCAGCACCTTGGCTCCGATGGCCGCGCTTTGGTGGCTCGTTCCCATGGTCGTGGCTGGCCCCGGGGCCGTGCCCCTGCTGCTCTTGCCGATTCTGGGCCTGCTGGTGCTCTTCTCATCGCGCAGCTTTTCGCTGATGCACGATTGCGGCCACCGCTCGCTGTTTGCTGATCGTTGGTTGAATCAGGTCTTCGGCTTCCTCTTCGGGGTTGTCAACGGCATCCCCGAACATCCCTGGTCGCGGGGCCATGCTTACCACCACAAACACAATGGCAACTGGGACCGCTATCGCGGCCCTTCAGCCCTGCTGACTCTTGAGCAATATCGCGCCCTCTCCCCCTTCAATCAGCGGATCTATGCAGTGAGCCGCCATCCTTTGATGCTGCTACCGGGTGGATTTTTCTACCTAGTCATTAAGCCGCGGCTGGCTCTTATCCAGGCCCTCCTCGATCTGCTGGTGTCGGTTGTTAAAGGTCCCAGTACAGCCACGCCGAAGCGTTACCAACCCACCCAGGCTGAATTGGCTGATTTGGTGGCCAATAATCTGCTGGTGGTCGCCAGCTGGGTGGCGATGAGCTATTGGCTCGGCGCAGGCCTGTTCTGGAGTTGTTACGCCATCGTCATGACCTTCTCGGCGGCGATCTTCATCTGCATTTTCTTTGTTCAGCACAACTACGAAGGGTCCTATGCCAGTGGCAACGAGGGCTGGAGCTATCTGCAGGGTGCCGTGGCTGGGAGTAGCAATCTGGAACTCCCCTGGATTCTGAACTGGTTTTCCGCCGATATCGCTTTCCACAGCATCCATCACCTCTGCGAGCGAATTCCTAATTACCGCTTGCGCCAGTGCCACGAGCGCAATGCCCATCTGCTCAAATCAGCCAAACGCCTAACTCTCGCTGAAATTCCTGATTGCTTCCGCTATATCCTCTGGGATTCCAAGGACCTGCGGCTGATCTCCGTGGCTGAAGCGGCTCGCTAAAACCTATTTCCGATCCTGTGCCCAAGCAGAGCCACCACTTCCACGAAGTCCTCTGTTGGATCGAAGCTGGTTAACAGCAGCGAGTCAGAGGATCTGGGCGAGAAATTGGCGGCTGCGTTCATGCTGGGGGTGGTCAAAGAAGCGCTGGGGAGCGCCTTCTTCCACCACAAGCCCATCGGCCATCAGCACAACCCGATCGGCCACTTGCCGGGCAAAACCCACCTCATGGGTCACGACCACCATGGTCATGCCATCGGCGGCCAGTCCCTGCATCACCTCCAACACTTCGCGCACCATTTCTGGATCGAGCGAGCTGGTGGGTTCATCAAAGAGCAGGATGCGCGGTTCCATGCAGAGGGAGCGAGCAATCGCCACCCGTTGCTGCTGACCGCCGGAGAGTTGGCCTGGAAACTTGTGGGCCTGTTCGGCAATACCGACCCGCTCTAGCAGGGCCATGGCCTGCTGGAGCACCTCGTCTTTGCGGCGCTTGCGCACCATTACCGGCGCCAAGGTGAGGTTGTCTAGTACGGAAAGGTGGGGAAATAGGTTGAACTGCTGGAAGACCATCCCTACCTCGCGCCGAATTGCATCGATCTTGCGCAGGTCATCGCTGAGGGCGATGCCATCGACCGTGATTGAACCCTTCTGAAACTCCTCCAGGGCATTGAAGGTGCGAATGAAGGTACTTTTGCCAGAGCCTGAGGGGCCCATGATCACCACCACCTCGCCCCGCTGCACCGTCAGATCAACGCCCCGTAGGGCATGGAAGCCATTGGGATACCACTTCTCGACCCCACGGGCCTCAATCATCGCTGGGCTTAACGGGTTCATCAGCTCAGATGGCATTGGCTTGAGGGGGCTGGGGCTTGGTGTTGCGGTTCCGTGGCTGATCCATCGGCGAGGGCGTCACCGGCTCAGGCTGGGTGGACTGAGACGCCTTTCCAGGGCGCGGCTGCCCAGCCCCAGGGCGGCACAGCAACACCAGAACAGCACGGCCAAGGTGAGATAGACCTCGGCACTCTTGCCCAAGTAGAGGGGGTTGGCCATCACGCTGCGGGCCGTACCGAGCAGGTCGAGCAGGCCAATCAACGACAGCAAGGTGGTGTCCTGGAGCAGGGAAATGAACTGGCCGACGGTGGCCGGTAGGGCAACTCTCAGGGCCTGGGGCAGCACGACCCGGCCCAGGGCCTGGGGCAGGCTTAGGCCGAGGGAGCGGGCCGCCTCAAGCTGGCCCCGGGGCACGGCCGCCAATCCAGAGCGCACTGCCTCCGCTAGGTAGGCGGCCGAAAAGAAGGTGAGGATCCAGGCAGCCCGCCAGACCCGGTCCGGCGCCAGACCGCCTGGCAACAAAAAGCCAAGGATGTTTTGTCCTAGGAACAACAGGGTGATTAAGGGCGCCCCGCGGATGAACTCGATGTAGACAATCGAACCCCAGCGCAGCATGGGCAGGGAGCTGCGTCGCCCCAGAGCAAGCAATACACCCAAAGGAAAACTGAGCAGAATGGCGAAACTGGCCTCCACCAGCGTCAAAAGCAGACCACCCCATTCGTTCGCCCCAACTGTCACCAGTCCGAGGCCGCCCCCGATCAACACCATCCCCAGCAGATAGAGCAGGGGCCAAAGTAGGGGCATCGCCAGGGCTGCAGGCTTGGCAAAGCGACCGGCATAACGGCCGGCCAGCCAGCGCATCAGCAGCACCAAGGCCGTCAGCGTCCACCAGCGTGCCTGAATCGCCAGGGTCAGGCCTAGGAGCGCTGGCGTCCAGCTAGCCAGAAACACCAAAAGGATTGCCGCGAGCCGATCATTGCTGGGCCATAGGGTCGTCTTGGGCCGGTCCCGAACCGGTAGGCCCCGCAATACCCCCCAACTCAGACCGCTGGCAGCGGCGACCAGGGCCACCAGTAGCCAGAGGCGCCACTGCTGCTCGATTGGGTAGCGCCCCACGGCCAGCAGGGTGCTGTTGGCCTGGATCACGGCCCATCTGGCCTGGGTTAAGGCCCAATGCAGTAGCCGATAGCCGGCCACTGCCAAACCCGAGAGCAGCAGAACACTGACCAGTCCATCAAGCGGGTTGGCAAACAGGTCCTTGCGCAGGCGTTGAATCGGTCCCATCAGCGCTCCTTAATCTGAACCAGGCGGTTAAGTCCATTCATTACCAAGGAGATCACCAGATTGATAGCGAGATAGGCCGCTAGCAAAATCACGATCACCTCAATCGCCCGACCGGTCTGGTTGAGGCTGGTTTCGGCAACAGAATAGAGATCGGTGTAGCCACAGGCCACCGCCAAAGATGAATTTTTGGCCAGGGAGATGTACTGGGTGTTGAGACCGGGAACGATCACCCGTAGGGCCTGGGGAATGATGATGCGCCGCAGGCTCTCGAAGGCTCCTAAACCGAGGGAGGCGGCTGCCTCCCACTGGCCCTTGGGCACAGACGCGATACCGCCGCGCACCACCTCAGCGATGAAGGCACCGGTGTAAACAACCAGGCCGGTCAGCAGGGCTCCAAATTCAGGCGTAAAGCGCAGTGGGGCCTGCCAGATCCCATCCACCAGAGTGGGGCCACTCCAATGCAGGCCAGCCTCAAAGCCGGGGAGGAACAATCCGGATTTGGCCAGCACAATCCCGGGCAGCTGGATGGCTTCAGCCCCATTAGGCAAAGCCAGAAACACGACGAAATACCAGAAGACCAACTGCAGTAGCAAAGGGATGTTGCGGATCACCTCAACAACAATCCTGGCCAACCGTTTAACCAGAGCATTACTACTGAATGAGGCGCTTCCTACCACAGTTCCCAGCACTGTGGCGCCCACAAAGCCGAGCAGCACGACCCGCACGGTGTTGACCAGGCCAGCGAGCAGGCCACGCCAGTAGGGCTCAGAGGCGTTGAAGGGCAGCAGGGTTTCGGCGATATCAAAACTGGCCGGTTGGCCCAGCCAGCGCCAACTGAGCAGCAGTCCTGCCGCACTCAGATTGCGTACCAGATTACCCAGCAAAAAGGCAATCACCACAAGCAGGGTCAAGCCGACGGCACCCTGCACCAGCCAAGGAAGCAGACGCCGGTTATGCCACCAAGGCGGGTGGGCCGGCGTGGAGTCAGCCATCAGCGGAAGGGAGGTGAATAGATCAGGCCGCCTTTGCTCCACTGGCGATTGAGGCCCCGGTCCAGCTTCAGCTTGGAGCCAGGCCCCACATTGCGATCAAAGATTTCGCCGTAATTGCCAACCGCGGCAATTTCCTTGACGACAAAATCAGCGGGCAGGCCCAGGGTTTTGCCGAAGTCTCCCTCTACGCCAAGGAACCGGCGCAGGTCTGCCAAGTTGGGATTGGCCTTGGCCTGGGCCAGCTTGGCGGCCACATTCGCCTTGGTGATTCCCAGTTCTTCGGCCTGCATCAGGGCGTAGACGCTCCAGCGCACCGCATCGGACCAGACCGGATCGGCGTTGGTGGTGGCGGGAGTGAGGGGCTCCTTACTGAGCACCTCCTCTAGCAGCAGGTGGGCGGCTGGGTCGGGGAAACTGGTGCGCTTGGCCGCTAGTTGCGAGCGGTCGCTGGTCACGGCCAGGCAGCGGCCCTGCAGGTAGGCGGCGTAGGTCTGGTCGCCGGTCTGGAACTTCAGCGGCGTATAGGTAGCCTTGATCTCACGCATGCGGTCGGCCAGGTTGAGTTCGGTGGTCGTGCCGCTTTCGACGCAGATCGGCTTACCGGCCAGATCCTTGAGACTCTTGACGCCGCTGCCGGCGGCCGCCATCACCCCCTGACCGTCATAGAAGGTGGTTGGGGCGAAGCTGAGGCCGTTGCCACCGGCGGCGTCGCGGCTCAGGGTTTCGGTGGTGTTACGCGAGAGCAGGTCCACCTCGCCGCTGGCCAGGGCGGCGAAGCGCTCACTGGAGTTGAGGTCGCGGTAATCCACCTTGGCGGGATCTCCCAGCAGGCTGGCGGCCACGGCCTTGCAGACATCGACGTCCAGGCCGCTGTAGGCCCCATCGGAACCGACGAAGCTGAAGCCGGGCAACTTGCCATCCACGCCACAGATCAACTTGGCCCGGCCCTTGATCAGGTCGATCTTCTGGCTCTGCAGGCCGCCGCCGCCCCCATCTGCAGCGCAGCTGACCAGCAGCAGGGCCAGCCCCAGGGTGCTTGTCAGGGAACGCTTGGGCAGCAGCTTGCGAAGGAATGGCATTGACCCGATCGAGGTTTGGCGCACTTTGCCAGCAATCGGCCCTCCAGGCCCGTGGCAGTTGCCACCAACCGCCTGGACTTCAGCCGCCCACTCCAGCACGCTGGACTCAGACCAGCTGAGCCAAAGCCACCAGGGCCTTTGCCAGGTCCCAAGCGTTTCAGTTCAACAGGGCCTGCCGCGCCTGCTCGGCGCCCATGCCCGCCACCTCGATCCATTTATGACGGCTGGTCGAGCCCCGCACCAACGTCACATCCCGTTGACGCACCCCAAGTTTGCTGGCGATAAAGCGCAGCAGGGCCCCATTGGCTTCACCATCCACCGGCGGCGCCTTCAGCCGGATCACAATCGCGCCCTGGCGTTCACCGGCGACGGCGTCGCTGGAGCTGCGGGGCTGCACCCGGATCGCCACGGCCCTCTCTGCCGCCGCTTCTAGGGTCATGGCAGGTTCTCCAGGGACAGTCTCACGATGGCCCAGCCCGGCCCTACTTCGCTGGCCTTGCCAGGCCAGCAGATCTGCCTGAGACGCCCCGATGACTGGCATGTGCACCTGCGCGATGGTGCCCTAATGCAGGCCGTGGTGGCTGCCACAGCCCGCCAGTTCGCCCGGGCGATCGTGATGCCCAACCTCACACCACCGATCACCACAGCGGCGGCGGCGGCGGCTTATAGGCAGCGGATCCTGGCCGCCCTGGGGCCGAAGCTGGCCGCCGGCTTCCAACCCCTGATGACGGCCTACCTGAGCGACAGCCTGCAGCCGCAGGAGCTGATCAAGGGTCAGGCCGAGGCCATTTTCTACGCCGCCAAGCTCTATCCCGCTGGAGCCACTACCAATTCGGCGGCGGGCGTGCGTGATCTAGCCACGATTGCGCCACTCTTAGAGACGATGGAGCGGATTGGCCTGCCCCTACTGGTCCACGGCGAGGTCACCGATCCGGCGGTCGATATCTTTGATCGCGAGGCCGTGTTCATTGAGCGCCAACTGCTGCCTTTACTGGCGCGCCATCCAGGCTTGAAGGTGGTGCTGGAGCACATCACCACCGCCGAGGCTGCTGCCTGTGTGGCTGAAGCAGGCCCCCAGTTGGCGGCCACGATCACGCCCCATCACCTGCATATCAACCGCAACGCCCTATTCGCCGGTGGCCTGCGGCCTGATTTCTATTGTTTGCCCGTGGCGAAGCGGGAACGCCATCGCCTCGCCCTGCGGGCGGCGGCCACCTCGGGTGACCCCAGTTTTTTCCTGGGCACCGATTCCGCTCCCCACGGTCGCCAGGCCAAAGAAGCCGCCTGCGGCTGCGCCGGCATCTACAACGCGCCCTACGCGATCGAGAGCTACGCGGCCGTGTTTGATCAAGAGGGAGCCCTTGACAAACTCGAAGGCTTTGCCAGTGAACATGGCCCCCGCTTTTATGGCCTGCCCCTCAACAGGGGTGTTCTGACCCTTGAGCGCCAGGATCCCCAAAGCGAGCAGGCAGTCACAGTTCCCTTAAGGCTGGAGCTCGGCCAGGCTGGCGATGAAAGCCTCGCCCTAGTGCCCTTTCACGCCGGCGAGGCCCTGCCCTGGCGCCTGCGTTAACAAGGGGCCTGGGACAAGGGGCCTGGGCGCTCCACCGGCCTTTCTTCAAGCGACAGGCTCTGCCGCTTAGGGGCTGGTTGCTGGCTCCATAACTGGGGCGAGCTTGAGGGCCCTAGCCAGCCAGGGCAAGCTCAGACCTTGCACCAGCAAGTTGACGACCACCACCACAAAAATGATGCTCTTGGAATTCTGGGCCAGGATCTCCACGCTGGCAGGATCAAGACCACGGAGCCGCGGAATGGCAGTGACCAGGTTGTAGGAGAGTGCCAGCGGCACGGCACCCCGCAAGCCACACCAAGAGATCAGCAGGGCCTCCCTCCAGGAGAAGGGTGAAAATGGCTGGAACACCAGCACGCTCAAGGGCCGGGCCACCAGCATCAAGGCGGCGGCGCTGACCAGCCCCATCGGCAGCGAGGGCAGCAGATCCTCTGGGCTGACCAGCAGGCCAAAGCTCAGAAAGATAGTGATCTCAGTCATCGTATTAAAGGGCAGCAACACCTCTTGAATGGATTCGTGGTTGACACCCTCCATGCGGTAGTGCATGTTGGCCATAAATACACCTGTGACGTAGACGGCGACAAAGCCAGAGCCCCCCAGGGCATCGGCGCAGCCGTAATCAACAAACGCGATCGACATCGCGACGACCAGCAGCTGGGCTTTCTCATGGACCAAAAAGTCGATTACGAACTTGGCCACATAGCCGAAGGCGGCCCCCAGAATTAGGCCTGAGCCGATCTGCTGCAAAAAGCTACGCAGGCCATCGAGCACGGTGAGTTGCAAGCTCTGGTGGGACCCTGATGTCTCCACGCCTGTGATCAGGAATACCCCCAGAATCAGGCCATAGACCAACAGTGCAGCCGGATCATTGAGAGCCGACTCAAACTCCAACAGATGGCGCAGCCGTTCAGGCACCCGCTGCCTTAACTGGGACAGCACGCTGAGGGTGGCGCCAGCATCGGTGGATCCCAGGCAGGCGGCGATCAACAGGGCCGCCGCCAAGGGCATGGTGTTGGTGAGCCCTGGAGCCACCTGGGAGCCGTTGCCCGATGAAAACCAGTAGATCAATAGACCCAGGGCCGTCGAAGACACCACAACCCCACCGATCGCCAGGATCAGCCCATATTCAAGAAATCCACGAATGGCTTTGATGTCCGTCTTGAGGCCGGCGTAAAACAGTAGTAACGCCAAGCTAAAAATATGCAGATTTTCGGCTTGATGATGATCGACGTCAATGTAGTTAATATTAATAAATAAGCCGAGTAGAAGCACTCCAAGAATCGCTGGGATGCCAATTCGGATTGAAAAACGACTAATTGCCAAGGTCCCTAGGAACAGCACGCCAATGAACAACAACTGGGCCTGGATCGGTACCCCCTCCAGTGCCATTGCTCCGTGGTCAAGTCCTGGCCCCGCGGAACCAGGATTGACGAGGGCCACTACGTCAACCATCCGTTTGCCATTGGATTAATGACATAAATCCTAGGACTGGCCCTGGCTCTGCCCTGGTCCTTGCTTACCCGTGGCCGCCCAAGAGGGCCGCTTGATCAGCGTTCAAACGGCCGGCTTCGCGCAACACGGCTGTGATCTGCTCGATCGACAGCACAGCCCGGCAGCGATAGCCCGCATCGGCCAGCCGTTGGGCTGCGCTGCCGCCATGGTCAATGAACACCACCACATCCTCCACCCGCAGGCCAGAACTTTCGAGCTTGCCGATCCCTTCGAGCACACTGCCGCCGGTGATCAGGATGTCGTCCACCACTAGGGCCGTTTCACCCTCCCGGAAATCTCCTTCGATCAGGCGCCGAGCGCCATGGGCTTTGACTTCCTTGCGCGGGTAGATCAGGGGCTTGTGCAGGAGCAGGGAGAGGCCCGTGGCGGTGGGTAGGGAGCCGTAGGGAATGCCTGCGATCCGGTCGAAATTCAGATCTGCCAACAGTAGGCTGTAGGCATGCAGAACCCGATGAAAGACATTGGGATTAGAAATGATACGGCGCAAATCAATATAGTAATTAAACAGGGCACCAGAAGCTTGCACATACTCGCCAAAGAGCAGGCAGCCGATATCAAACAGATCGACAATCAAGCTGTCCAGCTGTTCGCAACGCGCTGGTAGCCAGAGCTCGCAGCGGTCCTCGGCGGGCTGGCGGGAGCTAATTACCCGATCGCGGATCGTGGCGATCTGGCCCTTGAGTTCCGCCACCCGTTCACCGAGGCGGTCCTCCATCAACATGTTCTGGGGAACGGGCAGCAGCAGACCATCGGCGGCACTGCCTAGACCCGCCTGTAGGAGCGTTTCCAGTCGTTCCTCCTCGCCCCAGAGGCTGCGCAGGATCAAGACATGGTCGGGTGCCAGGTTGCGGACCCGGGCCAGAATCTCGGGATCACTGGTGCCCACCTCCAAGAGCAATTGCTCCGGAGTGGCCCACAGACGGCTCTCGGCCACGATCCGCAGATAGAGCGGATTGGCTTCATTGGGATGGTGTTGCAGGATGCGAGAGGCGGGGCTGGAGCTATGGCAAGTGATCACCACGGCCCGGTCGGTGTGCAACAGAAACGGAGCCGCCAGATCATGGCCCGCCAGGGGTGACAGGGACACGGCGTCGACGTTCAGCTCATCAAAGACGTAGTTGGCCAGGGCCGAAGCGGAGTTGAGGTCGGCGTGTTTGGCATCGAGGATCAGGGGAATCTCCAGCGGCACCAGCTCCCGCACCTCCCGCAGCAGATCGATGCCCACGGCGCCTAGGGCCTGGTAGAAACCCAGGCTCGGCTTGAAGGCGCAGACGTGGTCTGAGGTCTCCTCGATCACCGCCTTGATCCAGCGGCGCGATTGCGACAGAAACGAACCCGCTCCGCCACCGCGATTGCGGTTCCAGCTCTGCAGCATTTCCGGATTGGGATCCAGCCCCGTGATCAGCAGCGACTGGCGGCTGGCGATCGCTTCGGTGAGCTTGAGGAAGAAGGTCACGCCTTTGCAGGACCAGGCACCAGCGGCCAGGTCAAGGGGCCAGGCTGGCATGGACCCGGGCTGGGTTCACCTCTTGGGATCGCTCCCCGGTTGGTGAGCCGGTTGGTGAGCGGACCCATGACCTGGTTCGGCGGCGGCGGGACTGGACGGAATCACCAGCACTGGAATCGCGGCATGGGTAAGCACCCGCTGGGTTTCGCTGCCCAGCAGCAGGGCCGCCAGGCCGCGTCGTCCATGGGAGGCCATCACGATCAGATCGCAGCCCCGCTCCCTGGCCGCCGCCAGGATCGCCTCGTAGATGATCGGATTGATGGTGGTGTGGCTGTCACAGGCCACACCGGCGGCCTCGGCCAGCCGGCGGGCCTCCCTGAGCAGTTGCTCGGCATGGGCGGCATGGGCCTGGGCCACTTGCTCGCCAATAGACGGATCGAGCACCATGCCCTCGCCGAACAGGCTCACCTCCGGGTTGATGTAGGGACTGTCCTGGGCGTGGAAAAAGGTGATCGTGGCGCCGGCTTGCTGGGCCATCGTCACGGCCTGCCGCACTGTCTCCTCAGCCAGCTGGGAGCCGTCGGTGGGAACCAGCAGATGGCGAAACATCCCAACCCTTGCCGCTTGGCTGAAGACTAGGTCGGCTGGTTGGATCCCCAGACCGCCGCCCCTGCCGCACGCGTGCAGCGCTTACCCCGCAGCGCCCTGCCAGCCGGCTAAATGCGAAGCGCCCCTGGAGCGGGCTAGGGCCCGGGCCGAGGGCAAGGCCGGCTCGAGCCGCTCGGAGCTGAAAGGGGGCAGGGTGCGGCTGCGCAGCCAGGCGCCCCAGCGGAATTCATGGAAGGGGATCAGGGGCGCCGCTGCCATCACCCGTTCGCGCTTCAGCTTCCACACCAAACTGCGATAGGGATCGTCCTGGGTGTCGGTGAGTCGCTGAGGCAGGGCACTGGGAGCCAGGGGGCCTAGGCCCCGGCCATCAAAGAGATATAGCCAGCCGCGCTGCTGCAGGGCGGCCAGCACCCTGTGGGGGTCGCTAAAGGGCAGGTCGAGGGCCACATAGCCAAAGGCGGTGGCAGCGGGATCTTCTTCCATCAGGCCGCGCAGACGGTGGTGACGGTCGACCATCCAGAGGTCTCCGGCCTGGCTGCGCACCAGGGGTGTGGGCTTCTGGCGCAAGTAGTGGCGCCGCTCCTCGGGGCTGTCCTTGGCGAAATCGATCTGGCGGCTGCGGATCTCGGCCATGCCCACACACATCTGGGTGGGGCGCAGGCAGGCCAGGGGGACTTCCAGCAGCTGGCTGTCGCTGGGGGGGGGCGGCAGGGGCTGGAAGGGGGGGAGTCGCAGAGCCATTGGAAGACCCTAGGGCGAGTGGGGGGAAGCGTTTTGTTCAGCCAAACCAAGGCTGGAGCCCATAGGCTTCGCCGTTGGCCGGGGTGGTGATGCCGAGCTGCTGACGCCATTGGCTCACGGGCCGTTCCCAGCCCTCCTCCCAGCGGGCCAGCCAGAGGGGCTGGGCGCTGAAGCCGATCGCGGCGCCATGGGCAATCGCCCGGCTCATCAAGGCGTAGGTCGCTGTTTTGAAGCGAAAGCGGCTCACTTGGGCGGCGTTGTTCAACATCACGTAGGCCGGAAAGCCGATCTGGGTGGCCGTGATCGCCAGCACGCCGCTTTCCCCCTCCGGCGTAGTGCCGAAGCCACTCACCACATGGTGGATGTCATGGGTGGTGGCAATCCGTTGGGTGAGCCAGTGGGCATCGCTGCTCAGGACCCGGGGGCGGAAGAACTCAGGGTCGTAGCCCCGGCTGAGCAGCAGCTCGGCGTAGGAACGGCCAAGGCTTCCCTCGGGCAAGGCCGTTAAAAAACTCATCTTGGGCTGGAGGGGTGGGTAGCGGCCATCGATTAAGGCCGGCCCATCTGCCTGCTCTCGGCAGCGCCGCAGGCAGTCCGCCATCTGGGGGGTGGCGATCATTGAATCAACCAGATCGGCGATCGCCTTGAGATCGCCGCCACTGCGGGCGACAGAGACCAGGGCAACCAGATTGGCTAAGGTCGATTTCAGTTGAATAACCAGGGCCACAGCCAACCACTATTCCTAGGCGCTAATTCTAAGGATCTCTGCTCGCCAATAAAGTCCCCTCAAGGGGATACTCCCCCTAGAGAGAGCCATTGTGCTCGTTATGTCCGTCTCGGTTTCGGGGGTTCTCGGAGAGCCCCCCTCGTTGGCAGCCACGGTACGGGCCACCAATCGCTGACAATCGGGGTCTGTGCCAGGTCCGTAACGCTTGTCCTTCCCTGTGCTGGTTGCCAGCGGCTGCCTGCCCTCCGTCTTTGTCCACCCAGCAGCTCTGAGCCACGCTGGCCTGACGCTCGCGGTGCTGACCACCGCCCTGGTCACTAAGTCGTCCCTGTTTGGCATTGGCATTGCCTTCAGCCCCCTGTACATCGCCGTGGTGGCCCTGCTGCTGCTGGGTAAGGCACCCCTAAAACGGGCGATGGCCTACGTGAGCGGCTGGGCCCTGGCCAACGCCCTAGCAATCGTCGTTCTCACCGTGCTGGGTGAAACCTTTTCAATCAGCCTTAACCACGGCGAACGGGAGCAGGTGCTGATTGACCTGCTCGGGGCGGGCGCCCTAGTGGGCCTGGGCCTCTACCAACTCACGCCCCAGGCGAATATCGGCGAGGAGGGCATGGCCCTGCGCCTGATGAATCAGCTCCCCGATTTCAACACCGTCACCCTGGTCTTGATCGGCGCCACTAGTGCCCTGCTGACGCCAGAGAACCTGGTCTTCTATCTCAAAGAAGCGAGTTTGCTGCTGCTCAACGAACCGGGCCTTAAGGCCGATGCCGAAGTGACGGGCCTGTTCACCCTGGTGGCCAGTTCCCTGCTATTGCTGCCGCCCCTGGCCTGGCTGGTCAGCCGCGGCGCCATCCGTGAACCGATCGCCCGTCTAGAAAACTGGCTACAACACAAAGCCGAATGGCTGGTGGGCGTGTTGGCCCTTGCACTTGGGGCCTACTTGCTTTACGAAGGCCTGCACGGCCTGGACGTCATGCGTTCGCCCTGACGCGTTCAGTCTGATCGGCCGGGATTGGCCCCTTCAAACGGCTCCTTCAAATGGCCCCTTTGACAGGCCCCATCGGCTGGCTTCTTCAACAGGCCCCATCCGCTGGCCAATTGAGGCAACAGCTCTTTTGAGGTGGCTGGCCCCAGTCAGCTGTTGGGCGACTGGCTGACCAGTCCCCTGCCTGGTGGGGGCACCGCTTGCCGCGGTTGGGGGGGCTCTAGCAGGGCAAGGCCAGCCCCAAGCGCCAGCAAGACGACCAGGCCCCACCAGGCTGGCTTGAGCCTGGCCAGCACTGCCATGGGCCTCGGCCCGGCCCGGCGCCGGGAGTGGGAGCGTCCGCCCTGCTGGCGGGATCCCGAGAGGGGCGAGCCGCAGCGGCCGCAGACCAGGCGACCGGCCAGGCTGCGGTCGGCGCGCACGGACCAGCTGCCGCAGATGGGACAGGCCATGAACAGGAATGAACGGCGGCAGATGGACGGCCTGCAGCCGGAAATGGACTGCCTGCAGCCAGAAATCGTATCCGGGTTGAGGCCCCTGTTTCTTGGGACGCCTGGTTTTGTTGGAGCCTGATCCTGTTGGAGGCTGGTTCTCTAAGCGCTTGGTCCTGTAGGAGCCTGGGGGCCTGGCCATCCGATGCCCGCGACCCCCGCCATGACTGTCAGTGCCGCCAGATTCGAGATCCGGCCCCTGGCGGAAGCCCAGATCCCCCTGGTCACGGCCTGGGCACGCCAGGAGGGATTCACACCCGGCAGCGGCGATGTGGCCATCTACCGCCAAACCGATTGCCAGGGCGTCTGGCTGGGCTGGCTCGACCAGACCCCGATCGGCTGCATCGCCGGGGTGCGTTACAACGCCGACTACGGCTTCATCGGACTGTTCATTGTGCGCCCCGACCAGCGCGGCCATGGCTACGGCATCCAGCTCTGGCGCCATGCCCTGGAGCACCTCAGCGATGTCCGTTGCATCGGCCTGGAGGCGGCCCAAGATCGCATCAGCGATTACGCCAGCTGGGGCTTTCAGCCGGCCTCCACGACCCGGCGCTGGCAACTGGAGGTCCCCGCCGATGCGCCCTCCGGCCTACCAACTGCCGGGCTGGGCCTTTCTGGCCTGAAACCCTCTAGTCCTGCGGCGGCGAGGACGGCTGCAGGTGTCAGTCCCGACCTGGGCGACTGGCTACAACCGGGTTCCAGCTTGATTCTGGTGACGGCCGCTGCCATCCCGGAGGCGGCCCTGCAGGCCTATGACGCCAGCCATGAAGCCACACCCAGACCCCACTTCCTGCGGGACTGGCTGCGTCACCCTGCCGGCACGGTGCTGGCCCTGATCGATGGAGAACAACGTTGCCATGGTTTCGGCAGGATTCGTCCCTGCCAGCTACCCCAGGGCCAGGGCTGGCGCATCGGCCCCTTGATCGCCGATTCGCCCCAACTGGCAGACCGGTTGCTACAGCAGTTGCTGCAGGACCACCCCGGTGCCGTGTTGATCGACGCCCCGGGGGCCAATCCGGCGGCAGCGGAGCTGTTGCGCTGCCGGGGCTTTGCGGTGGTGGGCGAAACCCTGCGCATGTATCGGGGCCCGATCCCCACGCTGCCCCTGCAGGATGTGTTCGGCCTGGCTTGCCTTGAACTGGGCTGACGCCAGGGAGCGGGCCGGGATTAGTGGTGAGGCTGGGAGCTAAGGCCAGGCCACTAGCGACACCGGCTCGTATTTGGTGAACAGCACGCGCCAGCCCCGGTGCGCCAAGGTCTGGAGATCGGCTTGGAATGCCTGGGTGTCGCCATCGGCCAACCAGCGGGCCTTGAGGATCGGCAGTTGCTCGCTCATCTCGGTCAGGGGGATTTCGAGGAGCAACAGGCTGGTTTCTCCGGCTGCCCGCTGCAGGGGGCCTTCGTCCGTGCGCTGCCACAGGCGCAGCAGCAGCTCCAGCACAAGGGTGAGGCCCTCCTGGCCGGGATCGGCGTGATGGGCGGCGTTCTCGCTCTGCGACCGACCGGCAATCGGCAGGCTGCGTTTGCCGTTCAACTCCACCAGGGCGAGGGCGACCAGGTAGGGGGCATCAGCCATCGGGCGCACGCAACACCAGACCACCTTGCCTGAAGCCAGGTAGCAGGAGAGGCCCCATTACTGCGTTTAGGAGCGTTGCTGATCAGGCCGCTCCTCCGGCACGATCGCCCCGGCCACCGGACAGACCTGCAGGCAGATGCCGCAATCGATGCAGGTGTCGAAATTGATCCAGTAAAAAGCCGTTCCCTTGCTATTAGCGCCGCTGCCGGGGTGGATGCAGGCCACTGGGCAGGCATCAACGCAATCGGCCACACCCTCGCAAACATCGGTGAGGATCGTGTGGGCCATTGGATGTTCAAAGCGACCGTGATCCTAGGCAGGGCCTCAGGCGATCCAAAGGCTGGACGCGCAGCCCCGGCGGGCCGCCTGCTCGTCCGCCGCCAGGGCTGAGGCGCAGGGGCTGCTCAGCAGTTCGGCCGCTTTCCCCTGGCTGTGCAGGGCGTCAAGCTGGTCGAGGGCCAAGCCGAGCTGGCTGGCCTGGCCGTAGGCCACCAGGATCGGCCCCTCGACTGGGCTAGCCAGCGATCCGGCGCTGGCCGTGGCATCGAGCAGCTCGCGGATCGGCTCCACGGCGAAGCTGAAGCCCATACCGGCTGCCGTCGCCTGGCCAGCGGGGCCGCAGAAGCGGCCAACCAGGGCGTCATAGCGACCGCCACTGGCGATTTCCACCGGGGCCGAATCGCCCCCCCGGCAGACCACCTTCATCACCAAACCGTCGTAGAGGGCGTAATGGGGCTGAAAGGTGGGATCAAAACTGAGGCTGACCCCTTGGGCTGCAGCCGTGGCGGCCAGGGCCGCCAGGGTTGTGGCCAGGTTTTCGAGCAGCAGACAGGGCCCCAGCAGCTGCTCGAGTTGATAAAGGACCGCCGCCGGCTCGCCCCGTAGGCGCATCAGCCGCAAGAGACCCTGGCGTTGGCTCTCCGGCAGCGGCAGGGCGGCGATCAAGACTTGGTTGCGGCGTCCAATCTTGTGTGGTGGTATCCCAATTCACAGTCAAACTGCGATCTAGAATATAACGATCAACTTTGAAGTCAACTTTGTTTAGTTGTTCTCCAAACTGAGTGCTGAGATAATACGCAACCTGTGCACCGCGCCCTGGATTTACATAGGCAATAACCCAGGCTGGAGTGAATCCTAATACTCGGCCGTCGTTTTGTTTGGAGGTCATCCATAATGGCAAACCTGTTGAAATCTGACCAACTGTGTCAATCACTTGATCACGCATGTTGATCAAGCTATTGGGGTACACTTGCGTCAGTTGAGTACTGCCATCTGCAGGATCAACAATAGCATACGGCAAGTTTACAATTTTGCCAACACTTTGTCCGGCATCATTTACCAGATTGTCAATGATTTTGCTGTATACTACTTCGTATATGATATT
>CAMAPJ010000050.1 GCA_945860085.1 Synechococcus sp. UW140
CTCTCGGTTCCGTAGAGCTCCAAGAAATGGGGCAGGGACAGTCCGGACTGGAACTGGACCCGATTCATGGCCATGACAAACCTATCAATACTTGTGTACTAGCTTAGCCCGCTGGGGCTGCTTACGGAGTCTTCTGCCTAATCAAGAAATCAGATGGTTGCCCCCAAACTCCACCAATAAAAAGCGTCTAGAGACATAGCGACGCAGGGCCAGCAGCTTGGCCGCGAGAGGTGCCAGGGTGGGGTTGGATTTAGCCCAGGTGAAGGTCAACGCAGCCATGGGAATCGAAGGGTCAATGAATGGGGAATGAAGCGGTTGGGTGGGGGGTTTTTAGCCTCACCAAAGGCGGCTGCCAACCAGCCCCATCGCTTAGCAGAGATAGAGGGGATAGCAAAAGAAAACCAGACTGGGCTTCAGCAGCGGATTGGCCTGACCCGCCATCGGCGCCAAGATCGACGCCTTCAGCAGATACAAACCAGGCTTGGGAATGGCGGCGGTGGCTTCGGGCGCCATGCCCTGCACCGCATACAAACAAACGGAGGAGATCACCCCTGGCACGCTGGCCGCGGCCCTGTTCTCCCGATAGGCCTGGCTGCCGTGCAGCCCTTGCAAGGAGCGATTACTGGCCGACACACTCCAACGGTCGCTTTGACCATCGCTTGTTAGGGCAAAGTCCCAACCCTGTTGACTGGTTAAACAGCCGCTACTGGTATCGGCATGGCTGGCCAACCAGCTGGCATCGGCCAGTTGCAGCGACTGGGCCAGGCGCCTTAAGGAGCGCCCCGTAATCTGAGTGGCCAGCTGCACATCGGTGAGCTGCATGGCAGCAGCCTTGCTGGCATCAGCGTTGGTATCGACTGGTCCCATGCTGTAGCGCAGCGTGATCTGGGAGACCAACACCAGGCTCGCCGTAAAGATGGTGAGCAGCATCAAACCAACCAACATCTCCAGCATGCTCATGCCCTGGTGGCCCCGGCGCTGGCGCCGGCCTTGGCACAGTTGCAGAAACAGGCTGGCTCGCAGCTTGGTCATGGCAAGCTTTTGAGCCATTGCTGCACCGTGCCCAGCTGGGCAGCAGTGGCTTGCTCCGTGGCAGTCTGCCCCGAACGCACCGCGGCCACCCTGGAGATCAGGGCCCGGGCCTCGGGATCCAGGCCATCATTGAGCTGGCCCAGCTGGGCCATTTGGGCCACAACGCCAATAGGCCGGTGATCACAACGCCAATTGCCAGGCCAACAACACTATCAATCATGGCGCATAAGCATCCAAACAACTATCCTGCGAATTCGCCACAACACAGGCTTGGGTCACCACAATATTTTGGGGGGTCAACTCGATGGAGGTAGACGGAACCAAGGAGGACGCCACTGATTGCACCTCCAGGCGCACATAGGTGCTTGAGCTCGAGACATAGCTGCAACCCGTCATCAGGGTTTGCTGGCCCGCTGCCGAAACCGGCCCAAGCTCACTGCTAGCAAACACCGGGCAGGCCGTTGTGGCATAGATGCTGGGTGTTGCACCGGAACTGCCCTGCTGAGCCGTGTCCTGCTGAGCCGTGGCATAACTGGCCAGGGCCTGATAAAACAACCGCTGAACCGCAGCGATGCGCTCGCTGCTGGTGGCCGCCTGCTGACCTGCGCTGACGTCATAGCGCTGGGAGCTCAACATCAAATCCACCAAACCGCTGAGGGGCAGCAGAACGGCCAGGCCCAGAATCACATAAAGGGCGGCCATTAGGGCTGGGCCCTCTGCAGCCCTGCCACTCCAGCCGCCTGAAACCCCATGGGCTTGGCTGGATCCAACCCCGGTCGGTCGTAGGTGGACAACACCAGGGTCATGGTGGTGATCACCCTGGGCGGGGCCTGGCCGGGCATGGCCGTAGAACCCGTTTCGCCTGTTTGGAGTTTTAACTCCGTAGCAATGGCGATGACGTTGAGATTCTCCACCGCCACCAAAAATTCGCGGAGATTGGGATAGGGTCCGCTCACTGTTAACAGCACAGCCTTCTTGCTGAGCCCAGCCCTGAGCAAGGGATCGGGATTGCCCGCCGGAGGGCTTGGGGACCCAGGTGTCGCCGTTGCTGGAGATGCAGGTGTCGCCGTTGCTGGGGACGCAGGCGTCGCCGTTAAAGCTTCCCCAGCACGGGGTTCAAAGCCTGTGATCGCCACTCCGGAGCCTCGGGCGAGGTCGCTCAATTGGGCCTGGAGGGTTTGCAGCTGGCTAGGGCCAGCCACCAGATTGAGCAGCAACTCCTCCTGGGCCCGCGCCTGCTCAAACCGTTGCAGTTGCACATTGAGCCGTTGGCGATTAACGGGGAGCACACCAACTTTATCTGTGAGCCCCTGCACCAATCCGCCCAGGCGGTTCACTTGATACAACAAGGGCAAATACAACACGACGGCCATCATCGCCGCAATGCCCGAGCCGAGAACCAAGGGGATCAGCAGCAGCAGGCGCTCGGGCGTGACCCAATCACTGCGGTAATGGCTCCAAGGCTTCAGGGAGATCATTGCAGCATGATCCGACTACGGATCAGATCCACTCGCCTAGCAGCACCGATAGCACCGAGTTCACGTAGATGGGGAATCACATTGGCGGCCATCTCCGCTGAAAAGCTGGCCCTAATTTCAAACGCAATTGGCGTGGCCGCTGCGCTCGTAGACGGATCAGCGCCGAGGCCAACGGAGGCCAGCACCTGGGCCACGGAGGTGTCAGTCTTCTGCTCGGTGGCCTTAACGAGCACCACAGAATCGGGCTTGAAAAACAGGGAGCGTGCCATGCGAATCTGCATGCCGTTGAGAACGGCCAGGCCATCGGGCTGGAAGGCAAGGCCGCTCACCACCAGGGAATCGCCCTGATCCTCCAGAGCCTTTAACTGCACACCAGCCGGCACGATGCGGCTGATCTCCGATAGGAATGCCGAGCCTGCTTTGATGTTCAATAGGGCTGTGGAGAGCACCTGGTTGCTCTTCTGCAGCCGCTGCAACGCGCTGGCGCCGCCCTTGATTCGAACCAGCAACTGATCCGATTGCTCAGCCTGGGGCAGTAGCACGGCCTGCTGCTGCTGCAACCAGCCATAGCGCAACACGAGCAGGCCGCAACCAACGATGACCAACCCAATCGGAATCAAGCCATACCAAGCTCCCTGCCGCACCACGGCGGCGGCAGGCACAATCACCGGCTCCGGGATGCCAGCTAAACGCCGGCGATCCCGCAACAGGTCAAGCTTTAGCCATGGCCGTTGATTCACACGATTGATTAATTTAGGCAGGAAGCGAAGCCCACCAATCTTAGTTTAATTCGTAGCTGTTGCCAACCTGAACAAAAATCTCGAACTTATTGCCATACTTGCATCCTTTCCAGCCCTAGCCCTAAGTGAGGGCTGGAAAAGACCCGAAACAAGGGCCCCAAGTTAGGACAACTGGCGAACCCAACCGCCCCAGCCCTGGGGAGATGGCCTCAGAACGCACCAGGGGGAGGGCCGTCTTGACCCTTGTGCTGGGGTTTCCCGGCTGCTTCAGCACCGCGGCCGGGCGGCGGCGTGAGGGCAGGGAAACCAAAGCGCTGGCGGATCTTGAGCACCTGCTCCATGGTCTGGCGGCGGTCCTGTTTCCAGCTGGTGCGCTCCAGCTGCTGGCAGGCCTGGATCGCCGCCAGGGTGGTGGCCTGCTCGTAGCACTGGCCAAAGCGCTTCAGGTCGACAAGGCGCTTCTCAAACAGCTGGCGCTGCATGTCTTGACGGGCCTGGATATAGGCCTTGCGCTGGGCCAGGCTGAGCTTGGCCATGGCGGCCGCCTCCCGCTTGAGCATGGCTTCACGGGCCTCTTTGGAGGGTCCCTGGGACGGATTGGGACGCTCGCTCCGGCCCTGGTCATCGCCCGGGGGTGGTCCGCTGGTTTGGGCAATCACCGCCAGGGGGGAGCTGAGTAGGGCCACGAGCGCCAAGGGCAGGGCCCGCAGGGAGGAACGGAGGGCCATATGGGGATCTTGCGGTGGATAGGGACTGGCCCATCCTGACCACGATGGGGACTCCAGATGTGACTGGGCCGCCCCCAAGCTGTGACGGAATCGGACTGCGCCAGGCCAGCGGTGCGGCTGCAGACAGCGGCTTAGGGAGCCAGGGCTGCCTTGTCTGCCACCACCCGCACCCGCTTCGTGGCGGTAACGATGCCATCGGGATGGACCAGCAGCACCGCCCAGGTTTGGGAGCCGGGATCCCTGGGGGCCTGCACCGTCTTGAAGATGCCACCGCCGCCGAGGGCCTCAAGCTGGAGCTCGGGCATGGCGGACTGGAGCAGCTGGCTTGGGGCCACCGCCGCCACCGCTCCGGCTAGAACCGCCCCATCGAGGGGCTCATCCACGACCACATCGAGGTCGTAACGCTGGCCGGTGAGCACCGCATCGGGCAGAACCAGGGTTACGGCCAGATCCTTGGAGCCGCTGCGCACCAGGGAGCTTTCGCGAATCACGTCCTGGCCGTTGAAGCGATCGCCATGGCTGTGCAGCGCCACCCGTTCATTGGCGACCATGCGATAGCGGGTCGGGCCCTCCTGGCGGCTGCCGCTCACGCTGATCTCCAGGGTGGGCCTGCCGTCGTTCAGGGGGGTGCCAGGGGCCACCTGCCAGCGCAGATCGGGAAAGCGCTCCCGCAGGGCGGCGCGGCGAGCCTCGAGCTCGGCTGGGGCGAAACCAGGGCCGGGCTCAAACACCGCGGCCAAGCTGGTTGGCCCTGGGTCGTTGAGGGCGGCCTCAAGGGCCGCCGGGGAGGGGGCCGCCGGGGAGGGGGCCGCCCCCAGGGGTGCAGCCACCAGCAGGCAAGCCAGCGCCATTGAGGCGGGCAGGAGCGGGCGGAGCGGAACCATGAACAAGCACCCAGGCCAGCTTTTAAGTTAGGGCCGCCCGGCTTGGGCGCCAGGCCCTGCTGCAGATGTCCATGACCCGGCTCCTGATCGCCGCCAGCGGAACCGGGGGCCACCTCTTCCCCGCCCTGGCCGTGGCCGAGGCCCTGCCGCCCGACTGGTCGATCCAGTGGCTCGGGGTGCCGGACCGGCTGGAACGGGAGCTGGTTCCCAGCCGCTTTCCTTTGCACACGATCCGGGCCGGCGGCCTCCAGGGCCGGGGCCTCAAAAAACTGTGGCAACTGCTGCGCCTGCTGGCCGCCACCGGCACGGTGCGCCGCCTGATTCGCCGCGAAGGGGTGGATCTGGTGTTCAGCACCGGCGGCTACATCGCCGCCCCGGCGATCCTGGCGGCCCGCTGGTGCGGCATTCCCGTGGTGTTGCACGATTCCAACGCCGTACCGGGCCGGGTGACCCGGCTGCTGGGGCGCCTCTGCAGCCAGGTGGCCCTGGGCCTGCCCCAGGCCGCTGGCCAGCTGCGGGGCTGCCAGCCGGTTGTCACCGGTACTCCCGTGCGGCAAGCCTTCCTGGAGCCCGCCCCCCTGCCGGCCTGGGTGCCCGCCGGCAGGGGGCCCCTGCTGCTGGTGATGGGCGGCAGCCAGGGGGCGGTGGGCCTCAACCGCATGGTGCGCCCCCTGCTGCCCCGCTTGCTGGCGGCCGGTTGCCGGGTGGTGCACCTCAGCGGCAGCAACGATGGCGCGTCTGGCCAGTTCCAGCACCCGGGCTACGTGGATTTGCCCTTCAGCCATGAAGTGGCAGGGCTGCTGCAACACGTCGACCTGGTGATCAGCCGGGCCGGGGCCGGCAGCCTCAGCGAACTGGCCGTGGCTGGCACCCCGGCGATCCTGGTGCCCTTCCCCGCCGCGGCCGACGGCCACCAGGAGGCCAACGCCGCCGCGGCCGCTGCGGTGGGGGCGGCGGTGATCGTGTTGCAACACCCCCCGGGCGAGCCGCCCCTCGAGCGGGCGATCTGGCGACTGCTCGGACCGCGGCTGCGGCGGGTGGAAGCCGGCGGGGAACCGGCGGACGGGGGGCGCAGCCTCGATCCGCTGCTGGAGTTGCGGCGGGGCATGGGGCGCCTGGCCCAGCGGCACGCCGACCGGCACCTGGCCCAGCTGCTGCAAGGGCTGGTAGGGGCCAGGGAGTGATCCCAGCCAGGGCACAGGGCCCTAGCCCAGTTCCCGCTTCAGGGCCCGCAGCAGCCGCAGGTTGCCGCGCCGGTCCTGCAGGCCAATGCGCAACCAGCTGGCATCGAGGCCGATAAAGGAGCGGCAATCGCGCAGCAGGATCCGGTGACGCGTCTCGAGGGCTAGGCGCAGGGGCGCCAGCGACCAGGGCTGCCCTTCCCGCTCACCGCGCACCAGCAGAAAATTGGCCGCCGAGGGCAGGGGCACCAGCCCAGGCAATGCGGCCAGCCGCTGGCCCAACCAGGGGCCTTCCGATCCCACCCAGGCCTGCACCCGGCGAATCCAGCGACCCTGTTCCAGGGCGATTTCGCCCACGGCCCCGGCCAGGCTGTTCACGGGCCAGGGGTCACGCCAGGCGGCCCAGCGGGCCAGGCGCTGGGGAGCGGCCACGGCGTAGCCGAGGCGCAGGCCGGCGATCGCAAACAACTTGGTGAGGCTGCGGATCACCACCAAATTCGGATGGCGGGCCACCAGGGGAACCAGCGATTGGGCCTCACCGCCGGGCACCACCGACAGGAAGGCCTCATCACAGATCACCAGGGCGAAGCGCTCCAGCAGGGGCTCGAGGCTGGCGCGGCTCCAGAGCTGGCCGGTGGGGTTGTGGGGGTTGGTGATCCACAGGGCCCCAGCCCCGCCGGAGCCGGAGCCGGAGCCGGGCGGGAAAGCCTGGGGGCCAGGACCAGGCCACTGCAACGGCAGGGACCAGTCGCGCCAGGCGCCGTCCCAGCAGGCCAGGGCCCGGTGGTAGTCGGCGAAGCCCGGCGCGGGCAGCAGGCTGCAGCCGGCAGCGGCGGCGTCCCGGGCCGCCCAGGTGAACAATTCAGCGGCGCCATTGCCGGGCAGGAGCTGGTCGGGATCGAGGCCGTGGTGGCGGGCCAGGGCCCGGCGCAGGCTGGTGTGGTCCCGGTCGGGGTAGGGGCGCAGGGGCGCCGCCAGCAGGGCCGCCCGCAGGGCCCAGGGCGGGCCGAAAGGCACCAGGGAGGCGCTGGCATCAAGGATCTGGCCAGGCCGGCAGCCGAGCCGCTCAGCAGCCTGGGCCAGGTTGCCGCCATGGCGGGCGGGCTCGGCGGCGGGTCCGGTCATGGGCGCGGACCGGTCAACGGCGCTGGCAAGGTGCTCGACCACAGGACCTCCCTAGCCTGGACCCGATTGCCCCAGACCATGGGTTCCCTGCAGCAGGTCCTCGCCCAGATCAACGGCGTCCTCCTCGGTAAATCCGACCAGGTGAGGCTGGCGGTGGCTTGCCTGCTGGCGGGCGGCCACCTGCTGATCGAGGACGTCCCCGGCGTCGGCAAAACCACCCTGGCCGAGGCCCTGGCCCGCAGTTTTGGCCTGGCCTTTCGCCGCGTCCACTTCACCAGCGACCTACTGCCCGCCGACCTCAGCGGCCTGCGCCTGTTCGACCAACAGCTGGGCCAGTTCCGCTTCGAGCCCGGACCCCTGTTCAGCCAGGTGTTGCTGGCCGATGAGATCAACCGGGCCAGCCCCCGCTGCCAGAGCGCCCTGCTGGAGGCCATGGCCGCCGGCCGGGTCAGCGTCGATGGCACCAGCCACGAGCTGCCCAAGCCCTTCTGCGTGATTGCCACCCAGAACGGCCTCGACCAGGCCGGCACCTCGCCCCTGCCCGAATCCCAGCTGGACAGATTTGCCATGCGCCTCAGCCTGGGCTTCCCGCCCCGCCAGGCGGAGGCGGCCCTGCTGAGCGGCAAAAGCACCCCCCTCAACGGCCTAACGGCCGTGATCACAGCCGGGGAGCTGGAGGAGCTGCAGCAGCAGGCCAGCCGGGTGGCCTGCGAGCCGCCCCTGCTCGACTACGTGCTCGACCTGCTGGCCGCCAGCCGCCAGGGGGGAGTGGCCACCGGCACGCCCCTTTCCCCCCGGGCCGGCTGGGGCCTGGTGGCCGCGGCCAAGGCCTGGGCCCTGCTCGAGGACCGCAGCTACGTGGTTCCAGCCGATGTCCAGGCCGTGTTCCCGGCGGTGGCGGAACACCGGCTCGATGGCGGCAGGCCGGCCCAGGAGCCGGGGGGCTACAGCCGCCAGCTGCTCGCCGCCGTGGAAGCGATCCGTTGAACGGCCAGCGCCCTGGCCCACCGAGGCCCGCCCCTGAACCCTTGAGGGAGCCGTTTCCAGACCGCCTGATCCGGCGGCACCGCGGCGCCAGCCACCGGCTCGGCCTGCGGACGCTTTACATCCTGCCGAGCGGCTTTGGCTGGCTCTGGCTCCTGAGTTGCGGCGTGCTGTTCATCCTGGGGGTCCAGGGCAGCAGCCACGGCGCCCTGCTGCTGGCCTACCTGGGCCTGGGCCTGGTCCTACTGGCCCCCTACCTCACCCAGTTCAACCTGCAGGGGCTCGAGCTGCGCTGTGGCAGCCCCGCGCCAGGGTTTGCCGGTGAGGTGCTCCCCTATCCGGTGCAAACCAGCAGCCGCGACCAACGGCTGGCCCTGGCCGCCCGCTTCCGCCACGCCGACAGCGACCTGGCCTGGAGCGGCAGCCTGGAGCCGGGCCAGCAGTGGTTGGCCGTGCCCTGGCGCCCCAGCCAGCGGGGCCTGCAAACCCCCGGGCGCCTGCGGCTGCAATCCAGCGCCCCCTTGGGATTATTCGTGTGCTGGACCCTCTGGGATCCACCGGCCCCCCAACTCATCTATCCCGCCCGGCGGCCCGGGCCCGTGCTCGAGCTGGATCGGCCCCAAACCCGGGAGCGGCACCCGGCTGAAGCCGGCGCCGACGACCAGGCCGGCGGCAGCGACCATTGGCGCGAACTCACCCCCCACCGGCCCGAGGAGGGCCTGGCCCGCCTGGCCTGGAAGCAGCTGGCCCGCAGCGGCGAGCGCTACGCCAAACGCTTCGCCGATCCCCAGCCCCGCCCCCACCTGCTGGCGCCAGACCCCGCCCTACCCAGGGAGCGGGCCCTCGAGCACCTCAGCGCCCGCCTCTGGCAGCTGGCGGCCAGCGGTGAGAGCTACGGCCTGGTGCTCGGCAGCCAGACGATTGCCGCCGGCAGCGGATCGGCCCAGCTGGAGCGCTGCCTGGCGGCCCTGGCCCTGGCACCGCCGTGATCGAACCCCTCGCCCGCCGCCTGCAGATCCTCAGCCTCAGCCTGCTGGCTCTCCAGTTGCTGGGCAGCGATTGGCAAAGCCCACTTTGCTGGGGCAGCCTCACCTTGGTGGTGATGGCCAGCCTCAAGGTGCGCAATGCCCACCGCCCGGCCGACCTGCGCCGGGGCCTGCTGGCCCAACTGATTGCCCTTGGGGTGTTGGCGGGCCTGAACCCCAACCTGGGGCCGGGCCTGGTGCAGGCCGCCACGGGCCTGGTGCTGGTCGCCGGCCTGCTGGCCCAGGAAAGCGGCGGCGCCGGCAACCTGCGCCAGATGCTCAGCCGCAGTGGGCAGCTGCTGGTGGTCTGCCTGCCCCTGCTGGTGCTGCTGTTTCTGTTCATCCCGCGCCTGGGCCCCCTCTGGCCCCAGGCCGAGCTGGGGCGGGCCCGAACCGGCCTCTCGGAGCAACTCGATCCGGGCTCGATTGCCCAACTGGCCTTGGACCCCTCGCCAGCCCTCCGGATCAGCCCAGCCCAGGAGCAGGACCTGCCCCCAGCCGACCAGCGCTACTGGCGGGTTCGGGTGCTCGATCGCTTCGACGGCCAGCGCTGGCGGGCCGGCGCGTCCCAGGGCCCGGCCCAGGCCTGGGCGCCGCCCGCACCAGCCCCACCAGGGGCGGCCCAACAACTCTGGCTAGTGGAGCCCTCGCCCCTCAGCGCCCTGCCCTGGGACGGCAGCGGCGTGCCCCTCAACCCCCAAATCACCAGCACCGCGAAGGGCGAACTGCTGGGCCCCTGGCAGACCCAGGAGCGCCGCAGTTATGGGCTCGCCGCCAGCAACCAGCCCCCCGCCTGGCAACGGCAGCCCCCCGCCCGCTCCGACCTGAACTTCGCCGCCGGCAGCAACCCCCAGCTGGAAGCCCTGGCCGAGGGCTGGCGCCAACAGCTGCCGCCGGCCCAGCGCCTGGCCGCGGCCCAGGCCCTATTCCAGGGGCAGCCCTTCCGCTACACGCTCCAACCCCCGCCCCTGGGGGAGGTGGCCCCCCTTGATCGGTTCCTGTTCGGCAGCCGGGCCGGCTTCTGCGAACACTTCGCCAGTGCCTTCACCGACCTGATGCGGGCAGCCGGGCTGCCGGCCCGGGTGGTGGTGGGCTACCAGGGGGGCAGCTGGGTGCCGCGCAACCTCTGGGGCCGCGGCTACCTGGAGGTGCTCCAGCAGGACGCCCATGCCTGGAGTGAGGTGTGGCTAGCCGATCAGGGCTGGGTGCGCATCGATCCCACCGCCTGGGTGGCCCCGGCGCGGATCCGCGCCGGACTGCGCTCCGGCCTGGCGGGTCAGTGGGCCGACCTGGGCCTGCTGCGCCAGGGCCTGCCCTGGTTGCGGCCCCTGGCCCGCAGCTGGACCAACCTCGACCTGGCCTGGAGCCAGCTGCTCAATTACGACCAGGCCAGCCAGGACGAGCTGATGCAGCGCTGGCTGGGCCCCTTGCGCAGCTGGCAGGGGATGGTGCTGGTAGTGGGGCTGGCCCTGGCCTTAACCCTGGCCGTGGGGATCTTGAGCCTGCTGCGGCCCAGCCCCCGCCCGGACCAGCAGCGGCGGCGCCTCGATCGCAGCCTCAGCCGGCTGGCCCGCTTCCAACTGGTGCCGCAGCCGGGAGAAACCCTGCCGGCTTTCTGCCAAAGGGCCGCGGCCCAAGTGCCCGAGCTAGCAGCAAGCCTGAAGCACCTGCAGAGCAGTTATGAGCGCCTGCGCTTCGCCCCCCGGGGCACTCCCAGGGACCAAGAGCGCGCCCTGAGCCGTGACCTGGGAGCAGCGGATCGCGAGCTGGCTGCCGCCAGCCGCCGAGTGAAGCGCAGGCCGGTAGAACGGCCCCAACCGCCGGAGCCCCGATGACGCTGCCGCGCCAGACCCGCCGCCAGGCGGCCAGCCAGACCTTCCCCACCAGGCTGGGGGCCCTCCTGCTAACGGCCAGCTCGCTTCTGGGCGCCTGGGCCTGGGCCGCCCCGGCCCAGGCCGCCGATCCCTCCCTGGTGCTGCGCCTGCTCGATCGCCACAGCTGCCCTGGCTGCGCCCTCCAAGATGCCGATCTGGTCCAGGCCAACCTGCAGGACGCCAACTTGAAACAGGCCAAGCTGCAGCGGGCCAACCTCAGCGGCGCCCGGCTCGATGGCGCCAACCTCAGCGCCGCTGACCTGAGCTTTACCAGCCTGGCCGGGGCCTCCCTGCGCGGCGCCGACCTGCGCGGTGCCTTGCTGCTGGGCACGGACCTGCGCGAGGCCGACCTGAGCGGGGCCCTGCTCGATCGCCAGGGCTTAGCCCAGAGCCACTGGCGCCAGGCCCGGGGCCTGGAGCTCAGCCAGCTCGGCTACGCGGCCCTGCATAACGCCGGCGTGGAAGAAGCCAACCAGGGCCGCTATCCGAAAGCGGAGCAGTTCTTCGGTGAAGCGATCCGCCAATTGCCCGAGGCGGCGATCAGCTGGATCGCCCGCGGCATCGCCCGCACGGAACAGGGCAAAACCACCCTGGCGGCCCAGGATTTTGGCTACGCCAGTGTTCTTTATGAGCGCATGGGCGATGCGATCGCGGCTGCGGAACTCAAAAAAGCCTCCCAACTGCTGCTGGACGATCCCAAAGCCGCCAAAAAAGCGGGCAATGGCCTCGGCTCCCAACTAATGGGTGGGGCCTTGGCCGCCTTCCAGTTCCTGGCGCCCCTGGCCGCCAAGGCCTTGGTGCCGCTGGGGATCTGAGCCGGGCGGCCCTAGCCCCTGCTTCCATCCAAGCAAGCCCGCGAGCAGACCAGACAACCCCGCCCCGGCGAAGCAGCCCAGCCAGACGGCGTCAGAACCCGCCCTGGCTAGCCCCCATCAACTGCCGGGACTCGGCACTGGCGGGCTGGTAGCCATAGCCATAGCTGCCACCATCGGTGTCGTTGATAATACGGGGAGTGACCATGATCACGAGTTCACGCTTCTCCCGTTTACTTCCTGAGCCTCGAAAGAACTGACCTACAAGCGGAAGATCACCAAGGATCGGCCACTTAGTGACCACTTGGGAATTGAGATCGGAAATCACGCCTGTGAGAATCAAAGTTTGACCATCCCGCACCCGCACCGAACCCGTATCGAGGCGCCTTACACTAAGTGTAGCTATACCGCCGACGCAACCGGGATAAGATTGTAAGCTGGTAACCGCCGAAACAGAAGGCGACAGGCTAAAAGTCACAAAACCATTGTCATCGATCTTGTTCACCCTCGCTCCAAATGTGAGGCCAGACGTCCCAAAAGTAGGTTCGCAGGCAATCACGTTGGAAGCCGAGCCCGTTGCCGCAGACGAAACAGTGAACTTCGTAACAACCTGTGTTCCCACTGTCACAAAGGCCTCGTTTGAGCGATCTCGACCAATGCTCGCCGTACCTAAGGCAGAACCTGCTGCAACAGCAGTGGCCGCGCCACCAGCAATAGCCTCAGGATTATCCGTCAGAATCAAGGTCGGCGAAGCCAACGTCTTTGTCGAACTAGAAGTAATTGCAGCCCTGAGCAGATTATAAAACGAATCGGTTGTATAAGCGGAGCCAGGATTGACCAAAGCAGCCGTACCAGCGACCGACTGAGTTTCGAACTGGGCCGTTGTTGGAGGCCGCTGATTGCCCCAGGCCCCAATTAGCCTGCCAGCGTCATTGACAATAAAGTTATTGCCATAGCGAAACGCGAAACTATTACTCAAAGTGGCATCATTCTCGAGGTTCACATCAAGAATCCTCACCGTCAACGCCACCTGCCGCTGGCGCAGATCCAGCTGGCGCAGATAATTCTCGGCCACCGCAATCACCAGGGGGTCACCCACCAGGGTGATCGTCTGCAGGCGGGTATCCGTCGTGCCGGTGAGGCCCTTCAGGGGGCCCGTGGTGGCCCCATAGGTTTCAGTTGTGGTGATCCGCTGGGTTTCGGTCTGGGTGGTTGTGCCGCCGCCCGCCACCTGGTTGGCCTGGGGTGTCCCCGAGGTGGTGGCGTTGGTGATCACGGTCACCTTGGTGATTGAGGCCCCGAGGCTGGCGAGATAATCGGCCGCGGAATTGGCCGAGGCCTGGTTGAGCCGATAGACCTTGGAGAGCTGGCTGCCAAAGCTGAGGCCCAGCACGTTTGGTCCGGCTACAATCAAATTGCCCTCCAGCCTGGCCTGGAGTCCTGCGCTCAACAGCACAGAATTAATCGCTCGGCTATAATTTTCTGCGCGAAAGGAGATCGACACGGGTGCGCCCTGAGTCGAGGCGGCATCGAGTGGTTTGCCATCTTTGTCTGTACCAGCAACAAACACAAAGCCGTAACCGCCCGTCTCGGCTAAGGCCATCAATACATCCCGGGCCGGCGCATTGCGCATCGTCATCGACACGGCTGGGCCATTAACCCGAAGAAAGCCGCGATTGCGCAACACCATGCTGCCCACGGCCATGTCTCCTAAGGGCGGCGCCACCGCCCGGGGCTGTAGGGCCGGGGCATAGGTCGCCTGGGGCACCGTGCCGGGGCTGCGCAAATCGGGCCGGGCGCTCTGGCTGCTGGGCTGGGGAAGGGTGGTGAAACTGATCACCAAGTTGCGGCCGTCGGCGCCGATCACGGGCCGGGCTAGGGGCAGCCCCGGCAGGGGAACCACCTGAATCTGATAATTCGATCCGCTGCCCTGCAGGCTGATGCTCGCGATCCCCGCCTCAGGCAAGGAGAGGTTCTGGGCTCCGTAGCGCAACACGGCCGGGCTGGAAGTGGTCAGTTGGCCAGCCCAGCTGTTGCCATTGCGGCCCTGCTGCAAGATCGGCGTCGCCCCCGTGCCCTCGATCACCACATCCACGCCGCCCGCCTGGCGCCGCAGGGTGAGATGCAGGGAAACTCCGCCCTGGGGGGCGGGCTGGACACTGGGTCCGGGCTGGCTAGAGGCCAATGGGCCCTGGGCCTGGGCCTGCAGGGGAACGGCCGCGAGGGGCAGGGCTATCACCGAAACCAGTAAACCGGCTAACGAGCCCCGCGCCTGGGCAGGGGACAGGCCGGCAGCTCCAACCCAGTTCAACCAGCGCCCGGGACGACGTTCATTCACGCGAGCAGAACCAACATCGTGAGCGAAGAGTATGGGGACGGGGCCGCGGCGGCTAGGCATCAAGGGCAAGTTCATGACCTGGCTGGAGTCGAAGGCATCGGTGGGGGAGTGGGTGCCTCTTTGGAATAGAGGGTCAAATTGAGCTTCAACGTTGTCGTGCTCGTGGCGCCGGGGATCACTGCTGCTGTGGGGCTGGCGGCCGCCGCAGCAGCAGCAGGAGCAGCAGCGGCCTCTTGTTTGAGGCTGAGATCGCTCTGGACCACCAACAAGCTGAGCGCTTCGAGCCGGCGCAGGAAGCTCAAAAGATTGGGAGCGGCCCCATGGGCCGTGATCAACAGAGAGGTTTTCTGCAACCCCGGCGCCAGCAGCGGATCGGCAGGCTCGGGCGCCTTGGGCTTGGCTCCGGCCTCAGGAGGAGCGGACGGCGCCGGGGCCGCTCCTCCTGAGGCCGGAGCGGCCGTCTGGATCGGTTCGTAGCTGTCCAATTGCACGCCACTGCGGCTGGCCTCCACCCCGATCTGGGTCATGAAGGTGGAGATATCGCCGCTGCCGGCAATCAAGGCCAACAGCCTCGATTGCAACTGCTGGGAGGTACTTAGACGCAACTTTGCCCGTTCAATCTTGCGGCGCAGTTGGGGAATCTGCTGCGAGAGGCCGTTGAGTTGATCGAGCTGGGCCTGATCATTTTGGAGTTTTTGCCAGCTGGGCAACGCCAGGAACCCGAGCGTGCCCAGGGCCACCAGGCCGCCCACCAGGGCAGGAACGCCCCAGAGCAGCCGCTCCCTGGTGAAAAAGGCCTGGAGCGGCGGCAGCGGCTCTAGGGCTTGCAGGTTGGTCATTGCAACACCCCCGCTGCCTTGAGGATGTCCAGCCGTCTGGCCATGCCACGGGCCCCCAGCCGCTGCAGCTGCTTGAGCTGGGCCTGGGGCTCCAGGGTCTTGAAGCCGCTGGTGAGATCAAAGCTGACCTGACCGGGGCCAACTCCAACTTTGGCTCCGACCCGGCTGATCTTGAGCACCTGGACGGAATTAGGTTGGAACATCGGCGAATAGGCCATCTGGAGCTGCAGGGCATTGATGCGCTGGAAGGCGCCGGGATCATTGGCTCCCCCCTTCAAGGACAGGACAGGCCCCAGCACGGTCGCCTCCTTCAACTCCACCCCGGCTGGGGAGAGCTCAAACAGGTTGGTGATCAGGGCCGAGCCGGACGACACGGCAATCAAGCCCCTGGCCAGGCCCTGGTTGCTCGCCTCCAGGGTCTTAGCCGCCGCCTGGGGGCCCTTGACCTGCTCCTCCAGCGCCTTGACCTGGGCCGGCATGCCGTTCAGACGGAGCAGCTCCTGCTGCAGCACGGACTCCCAAAGCCCGAGGGCCACAACCAGGGCGAGCGCGGGCAACAGCAACCCGCCTCCGACCAGGCCCCCCACCAGCAGCAACTGCCAGGACGGCTTTGACCTAAGCGGATCGCCCGGCAAGCCCACTTCAAGGCGGCGCTGCCGCAGCAAATCGACGGGGCCATGGAACAGGCCGCTCATCGCTGGGCCTCCACCAGGGCCAGACCCAGCAGGCGCAACAGCTCCACACTGGCCGGCAGCGTCCCCTCCTCCTGCACGGGTTGCGGCTCGGCTGGGCCCGCCAGCCAGCCCAGGGCGATCGGATCGGCCACCACCACCTCCCAGGCCGGCAACCGCTGCCGCAAGGGCGCCACCACCGCCTCCCCCAGGGCCGCTTGGGAGCCATGCAGAACGAGCCGAACCGAGGTCACGCCGCGCTCCTGCTGGCGCCAGAAGTCCACACAGCGCCTCAGGTCATCGACAAGGGCCCCGATCCCCGCCACGGAGCCGGCCAGCCGCCGTTCATAGACCGGAATGCCGCGCTGTAGCAGGAGCAGGCGGCCGCTGTCCTTCGAGAGGTCCAACACCGCCACCACCTGGCCATCTGGGGTGCCGGCGAGCAAGGGCTCCAGGGCCCGCAGCAGGCAGATCTGGCCGGCCTCGAGGCCATCGAGGGGCAGGCCAGCGGTGGCAAAGGTTTCGATCCAGCCCAGCAACAACGCCTTGCGAACCGCCAGCACCAAGGAGGCAGGCGACGCCGCGCCCGGTTCCGGCTCCAGGCGGATCTCGCGGAGATCGGCCGACTGGATCGGTAGGCGGAAACCGGCCTCCCGACCCCGCTGGATCAGCAGGCGACGGGGATCCTCGGGCCAGTCCGCTCCGGGCCACTGGACCAGATGCCATTCGGTCGCCCCATCGGGCAGCACCGCCGTGACGCGCGCGCCGGCAAATCCCCGTTCCACTAGCAAATCGCCAATGAAATCAGCCAGCGCCTCGGCTCGCACCGGAAGGCCCTGGTCAAGGGTGCCCGCAGGCAAGGGAACCTTCTCCAGCCACTTGACCGTGGGAATGGGGCCCTGTTGTTTCATTACCAGAAGGGTCATGAAACGGTCGTCGAGTTCTAGGAAGACCCGAGAAGGAAATAACCAGGTTTGAAGTGGAGTAAGGCGATCAACGACTCCCGCAAGAACCAAGAGCGGCTACCAGTAATTAGCCCCAGATTATCGGCAGATCAGCGCCAAGTCACGCCACTACCGACCGCTTCACTGATGTGGCGGAAGCCATGGCGATCCAGCTGGCTCAGCAAACCCTCCAAAATCTCTGGCACTAGGGCCGGCCCGCCATAGATCCAGCCGGTATAAAGCTGGATCAGGCAGGCACCCGCCGTGATCCGCTCCCAGGCCGCCTGGGGCGAATCGATCCCGCCCACCCCGATCAGGGGCAGCGCTGGGCCTGCGGTCGCCCGCAGCCGCCGCACCACCTCCAGGGCCCGGTGCCGCAAGGGCCGACCACTCAACCCGCCAGCTTCCTCCGCCAGGGTGCGCCCGGTCTGGGCCAGGCGACGCCCCTCCAGGCCAAAGCGATTCAGGCTGGTGTTCACCGCGATCACCCCGGCCAGGCCCTCCTCGTAGGCCAGGCGGGCGATGCCATCAATGGCCTCGTCCTCCAGGTCTGGGGCGATCTTGACCAGCAGGGGCGGACAGGCCGGCAATCGCCGCAGCCGTTCCACCAGCCGCCGCAGCTGGGACTCCCCCTGCAGCTCACGCAGCCCCGGCGTGTTTGGCGAACTGACGTTGATCACGGCGTAATCGGCCAGGTGCGCCAGTAATTCGAGCGAGGAGGCGTAATCGTCGCCGGCCAGATCCAGGGGGGTGGCCTTGGATTTGCCCAGATTCAGACCCAACACCGCCGGACGCTGGCCTGGGGGTTCGAGGGCCTGCCGTTCCAGCGTCCGCAGCATTGCCTCAGCGCCCCCGTTGTTGAAGCCCATGCGGTTGAGGGCCGCCCCCTCCGCCGCCAGCCGGAACAGGCGCGGCCGGGGATTACCCGCCTGGGCCTGCCAGGTGATCGTGCCCAATTCGGCAAAGCCAAAGCCGAACTGGTGCCAAATGCCGGCGGCCACGCCGTTCTTGTCGAAGCCGGCGGCCAGACCGACCGGATTGGCAAAGCGGCAGCCAAACAAACTTTGCTCCAGGCGCAGATCGCGGCGCTGTAACTCCGCCCCCAGGCCGGCCAAGCTGCCGGCAACCAGTGGCCATTTGCGCCGCAGGGAGGCCTGGCCCAAGGCCGTCAGGGTCAGCTGACTGAGCTGCTCGGCATCGGCGCCGTCGTCGCGGCTCAGCAGGGGGGCCACCCACTGGCGGTAGAGACCGGCCGTGCTGGGGGAAGCCCCTGGTCCTGACTGGGGTCCGGGCTCGGGTCCTGAGTCAGTTTCTGCCGGGATTGGCTCTGCCATGGCCTCAGGTCCCGGGGATCACAGGATCCGATCCTGACGCGCCACGCTCCAGGCGCCAGCGTCCATCTGCATTTGGCAGCACCAGCCAGTCCCGCCAGGTCCAGGGCGTGGCCTTCTCCGCCAGCTGCTTGATCGGTACCTGCACCAGCTGGGCCAGTTCCACCAGGCTGAGGCCATACCCCCCCGCCGCTAGGCGATCGGCCAGCTCTAGGCGGCTGAGCAGCTGGCTGAGGGCCGCAGGTGCGCTCTCCTGGACTGGATCGCTGCCGGCCAGCTGGCCGCCAGCCTGATCAGCCGCCAGGACCGGCTGAGCCGCCCCGGACCCCGTCTCAGCGCGGTTCTTTGCTCCGTTCTTTGCTCCCTTCTTTGCCCCGCCGTTCGCGCTGGTTACTGGGCTCGTTTCTGAACGGGTGTCCAGGCTGGGGTCCAAGCCTTTGGCTGGACGGGCCACGGTTGGGTTCTTTGTTGCCGAAGCCTTGGCCGAGCTGGTCGGCTCTGCGCTCGTCGTCACCGCAAGCACCGTCTGGGTGGCCCGCGCCTGAGCCCCCAGAGCAACCGCCCCAGCGGCAGCGCTCCCCAGGCCCGCAACCAGCGGGCAACCGGCCTGGGCCAGGGCTGGCCGGCCTCCCTTGGAGAAGGCGACCGCGATCGCATCGCAACGGTCGTTGTCGGGATCGCCGCTGTGGCCCTTGACATAGGTGAACGGCACCGCCGCCAACCGGGCCCGATCCAGGGCCTCCCAGAGGTCGCGATTCAAGACAGGTGAACCGGACGCCGTGCGCCAGCCCTTGCGCTTCCAGCCGGTCATCCACTTGGAGAACCCATCGATTAGGTAGCGGCTGTCGGTGCGGATCGACAGGCTGGGGTGGCAGGGCAGGTGCTTGAGCTGCTCCAGCAGGGCGAGGGCGGCCCTGAGCTCCATGCGGTTGTTGGTGGTGGCCGGGTCGGCCGCCCCGAATTCCTGCACGCTGCCGTCCTCGAAGCGCAGCAGGCTGCCCCAGCCACCCGGCCCGGGATTGCCGCTGCAGGCCCCATCACAGGCCGCCGCCACCACCCGGGGCGGGGACTGGTCAGAGGCCACTGGGCCACTCCGGCAAGGTCTGGTACAAAGCGGGTCTAGTGCGTCGTTGAGGAGCCTTCCCCATGCAGCGAACCTACCTCCCATGGCTGGGACTTCCGGCGCTGGCCGCCAGCGCCACGGCCATCGCCACCCTTGGCGCAACCCTTGGCGCCACGGTGACCCTGCTGCCCCTTGCCCAAGCCGGCGATCTGTTCACGGGCCAGCCGGTGGACAAGACCCGTTTCGCCGTGCTGGCCAAGCCCGTGGGCCGCAGCGACTGGGCTCTGCTGGTGCTCGAACAGCTGGCTCGCTTGCCGCGCTGCTGGGACAACCGAGCCGACGGGCTAGTGGACCCGTCCCTCAACCGTTTCGACTACACCGGCATCTGCAGCCGCTACCTGGACAGCAACGGCTATTCCCTGCGGATCGGCCAAAGTGACCTGGGCAGCAGCTATCGGCTGAGACTGCAACAGCAGGGCACCAGCCTGCAGCTGCTGGCCCTGAATCCGAATGAAGCGAGCGAGCTGCTGGTGGGCCAGGGCCGCATCAGCCGCCGCGACCGCGACGGCTTCGTGGCCCTGGAGCTGGAACCCGGCTGGGAACTGCAACGGCGCCTCTATGGCCAGCAGGCCTTGAGCCACGTCTATTTCGCCAATGCCACCCCCCTGGCCCGGCTACTGGCCAGTAATGCCCAGGCGGCAGGATCCCAGGCAGGCCTAGCCCCGGGCCTCACCCCCTCCCAGGCGACGCTGCAAGGCTCCCAGGGAGGCCGGAACATCGGCGAAGGCCCGATCGCCCTGCAGGTGATTCCCTTCAAGGAGTAAGGCGGGCGTCTGGCCGGCGGACAGTTGCCACAGCGGCCCAGCTCCCGCACCGCCCCCTTCCTCAACCCCTTAAGGTTCCGTGCTGTGAGGAGTGCAGAACGACTTTTCGGGGTCGAAACGAGGACAGACTCCCGAAAACCGTTCCTAACTCAAAGCCCCTGCCTTCGGCGGGGCTTTTTTTTGTCCGTGTCCAGGCGGGCTGGATCGGCCAGCCCGGGAAGTAGGGGCGCCGGACCTAGGGCTGAACCTTATGGGCACCTGCCTGCTTGGGCAGGGGTGCCCTAGACCCCGCAGATCAGCGCAGAGCAGCGTCGATCCCTGAAGCCGGCTCGAGCGTCGAAGCGTTGGGCTGGAGGCCCTCAGGCCCCTGCCAGGCACCGCCTGGAACGCCAACTGGCTTGAGCAGCCCAGGGCAGGGGCAAGACAGCGGCCTGCAAGCAGCGACTAAGCCCAGCGGGGGCCGACCGAGGCCAAAGGCCAAAGGAGGCAGCCCAGGTCCAGGGAGGGGGACCTGGACTGAAGCGGTTGGCGCTGCAACGACCCGCGCCACAAAAAAAGGCCAGCCCCGCAGGACTGACCTCCATCGACACAAGCTTGTGCGTGGCGCTGGCGAAGGGCCCGGAGGCCCACTCAGCAGCTGGCCAGGCTCACTTGACCGTGACTTTGCCGCCGACTTCTTCGACGGCCTTTTTGATGGCCTCGGCATCAGCCTTGGACACGCCTTCCTTGATGGGGGTCGGTGCGCCTTCGACTAAGGCCTTGGCTTCGCCCAGGCCGAGGCCGGTGACTTCGCGGACGGCCTTGAGGACCTTGATCTTGGCAGCCGCATCGAAGCCATCGAGGATGGCGTCGAATTCGGTCTGCTCTTCAACCGCTTCGGCGGCAGCGGCAGGAGCCGCGGCCATCACAACGCCGGCGGAAGCGGCGGCGGACACACCGAAAGCCTCTTCGATCTGCTTGACGAGCTCGGAAGCCTCAAGCAGCGAAAGGGTTTTCAGGGATTCGAGAATCTCGTCAGTTTTGGTAGACATGGTTGGGAATCAGCAACAGATCTGTTGGGTGAACAGTTGGATCGGTGGAGCTCAGTGGAATCACTATCTGCGTGAACGCAGAGGGCAATCTCAGCTGCCTTCGCCTTCGGCGTGCTGCTTGAGCGCCCGAGCAAGACCGGATGGAACTTCGTTGATGCCCACTGCAACCTTGGTGGCCACGGCATTGATCGCACCGGCGATCTGGGCCATGAGCACCTCCTTGGAGGGCAGATCCC
>CAMAPJ010000051.1 GCA_945860085.1 Synechococcus sp. UW140
GGGGGCTACTGCGCAGGATTTGACGGATCAACAACGCTTTCGCACTAGTTGGGGGGGTGTCGCCTGCCCGCTTTGCCAGGGTGGGCCATCAGTGGGTTTTTCGGCCGCAAGGGCGTGCAGAGCTGTACTGGTTCGTTTCCTGAAATCGGCGGCATTGGAGAAGCAATAAATGGGCTTTTGGGGCAGGTGTAGGCCAAGGAGGCCGCTCTCGGGAGGTCTGGTTTGTCTGTGGGTCCAACGCTGCTCTTTCTGTTCGGGAGGAGGAGGACGCCTACATGAGTGCGGCCCTTGATCGGATCTTCAGGGGCAATAAGGCTGAAGAGGGAGAGGGGGGTGTCTCTCATGAGGAAAGAGAGAGTTTTGTATCACTACAAACAAATCCCGCGCGCGAGGGGGTTTCCTTTCAAACCAAACCAAATCCTGACCCCCGAGATCCATTGCAGGGCAACGGAAGTAATTTGTTTGGAATTGGTTTGAGCGGTCAAACCAAATCGCCATCGACGGCAAAATCAAACCAAATCCCTGACTCCCCCGAGAGCGGAGGGAACGGCGAGCGAATTGGTTTGAAAAACCCGCCTGAGGGGGTCGACAAACCAAATCAAACCATTTCAGATTTTGGGGTAAATCCTGTTGCTGCAGCCGATCTCGGGGAATCGGGCATTTCGTTTGAAACTGGGGTCCCCCAATGCGCGCAGGCGGGCGCGCGCGCGCAAGTAATAGAGGTCAATTCGACTCTGAGCGGCACCCAGGAGCCCGAGGAAGGCGTTTCAAGTGGGATCGGTGAGGCAATGGATCCTGTGGAGGGTGCTGAGCCCCTGAGCAGCGCCATGTGGAGTCCGCTTTCTCCGTTCGGTGGCGATGAGCCCCCTGAGGGTGGGAAAGATACTGCGGCACTTGATTTGAACTGTGTAACTCCTTAAATTATTCTAAATGGATTTTTATAGGGTTTTCGAATGTTCTGTGATCGTTCTCTGTTTAACGCCATTTTATTTGGTTACGTGCTTTCGGCGGCCATGGCCCGGCGGAGGTCTTCTGCGTGGATGTTGCGGTGGTAGGTCTGTTCGTGCACCGCAGCGCTGTGACCCATCGCGCGAGCGCACAGTGTCATTGGCTTGCCTGCTTCGATGCTCCGGATGGCCCAGCGATGTCGGAGGTCGTAGAGATCGAACTCTGGAAGATGCTCTGCGATCAGCGCTGTCATCTCGCCTGAGCGGCGGTTGTGTCGCCAGGCATCCACGAACTTTTTCCCGAGCCTGGAGTCGTATTCGTCAGGATGGGTCCAACGAGTCTCAGCTGGGATGTCTACGTCGAGCAGGTTGAAGCGGGTTAGCCAATCTCGGGGTAGGGCGAAGCAGGTGCGGATGGCTGGGGCTTTGTTGCGACGCTTGATGGTGAGGCACTGGGCGGTGCCGTCTTCGTTCGGAACGAGCGATGGGATTTCTGCGGGACGGCAGCCGTAGGTAGCGAGGGCCGCGTAACACCAGCCCCACTTTGTGGGTCTTAAGGCTTCGAGCAGATTGGTTATGGCGTCGTCTTCGGGGATCTGCCTACTGGCTGGTTCGTAGTTGCCCTGGAGGCGTGTGATTTCCTTCAGATCCCCGGGGAATTCCAGGTAGCGTGCCAAGCGTTTTAAAACTTTACAACTCTCGAGTCGTGTTCTCGTTCCAGGCGTCGTCGATGCAATCGTGCGCGTCATGGTCATGAGCGTGCAGGGTGCCTGGGGTGGCAGGCGCCGCAGCTCTAGGTGGATTCGGTCCCAGGTTCTCTCGGCCGCTGAGGTCCTTGGGCGGGTATCCCAATAGTCCGTCTGGAAGAGCTGGATTGCTGCTTCGCAGGACAGGAAGGCTGGTCCCGAGCTCGGGGTGGCTACAGCAGCTTGAGCCTTGGCTTTGGCCCAAGGCAGGGTCGTGGGGTAGGTGCCTGCCTCGATGGCGGTGTGGAGCTTGAGGGCTCGCATCTCGGCCTCCAGCAGGTTGGAGGTGACGGCTTTGAGGTCCAGGGAGATCCGACGCTGGCTTGTTGAGCCATCCAGGCCTGGCATGGTGCCGCGGACGATTAGGGAGTTCTTACGCTGAACTGCCTGTAGGCGTACACCCCTGTCCCGAAGACGCTGGTTCAGGGGCCCGAGGTCGAGCATTTGGCGGGTGGCCTAACGGTGGCCTAATAGTGGCCTAAATCACGACGCGAAAGGGTGCGTTGTGGCGGTTGCCTACCGGTGGCCTAGGGCAAAAAGGTAGCCTCGCTCGGGGCTGGAATCGATCAAAACCCTTGCAATGACTGGGTTTTTGAAACGGAGGGGGTGGGATTCGAACCCACGCTGCCTTTCAGCAGGCCGGTTTTCAAGACCGGAGCCATCAACCACTCGACCACCCCTCCAGGGGTTGTTGGAGCGAACTCCAGCCGCTCAATTATCCCATTGTGAGGTTGCGTTGTCGTTGTGGCCGGGTCTCTGAGGTGGATCTGTTCAAAAGTCTGAACTCCTGCACTGGCTGTAGCGCTCCACTGCAGCTCGATTCAGCACAAGTTCCTGGGCCTGCTTGGCGCGGCCCCTGTCCACTCGCGCTGGGGCCTGGGTTTTGAACAGCCGGGGGTTGAGCTGTTGCAAGGTAGAGACGTGCCGGCTCAGTTGCGATTGGACCTGCTCCAATCGGCCTGAGCGGCTGCGTTGCCAGGCGGCAAAGCGCTGAGCCTCTTCGGCTTGCCATCGGATTCGCTGGGCGATGTAGCGCTCGTTGTCGAGCTCGCGATCCAGGGGGCTATAGCGCCGCTCAAGCTCCGGATCGGGGGGTGGCGGAGGGGGAGCAGGTTGATACGTCGTGGTTTGGATTGAGGCCATGGCCTGCTGATCGGCCCGGATCTGGGCGACCAAGGCGACAACCTGGGGCCGCTGTAGCTGGCAGCGTTGCAGCTGATGGCGGCGCTGCTCTAGTCGTTGAAACTCTTGAGGCCTGAACCAGCGCAACCAGAGCTGGTCCACACCACATCCTGAGAGCAGTAGGCCCGCGGCCATGGCCGTCAGCCAGGCCTGGGCCTGGCTGCTGCGGTTCAGGGTGTGGCTCAATTGTTGCTGGGTTTGGCGAGCGGCAGTAAACACTTGTCGGAATCACAGCCGGCCGGGCCAGCTTCCACCAGTTCGCCACCGTCGTAGCGCTGGAGTGCCTCGAAGAAGTCACCGATGCTGCGCCGTGCAGCAACTTCGCTGTTGAGACGGGTGTACGTGGCGAGATCGATCGGTTCAAACGGCAGCCGTGGGAAGGTGGCATTGGCATCAAAACGGGCCAGCAGCGCTGCTGAGATGTAGCCGTCGCCGTTGAGGATCGCGGTGTGGATGGCATCGGTCAGCGGTTCGATTTCGTTTTCGCGAAATTCAACCGTGGCGCTGGTGTTGTGGGCGGTGTAATACCGCTGCACTTGCATGTAGAAATCGAACTGGGCCAAGGCCGAGAAGTTGTTGATCTCAACCGCATCTGCGCCGGGCAGGTTGGCCCAGCTCACTTCTGTGGGGATTTCCACCAGCCATTCGGTGCACCGGGGATCAAAGGGATCATCCAGCAGTCGACCAAGCTCGTCTTTGTCTGATTGGGACGGCACAATGCTGTAGCCATAATCCATGCAAGCCAGCGCCACCGGATCGTTTTTGCGGAAGGTGATGCGGCGGATGAATCGCTGGGCCTTGGGGGGATGCCAGCCCGGGGAAGCCCCTGTGAGCAGGCTCTTGGTTCCAGCGGGTTGCACCGTGGTGCAGCGGTTGGGGCGGCGTAGGCCGTGGCGGTCGCAGTAATCCCAGACTGCGTTGTTGACGATCTCCTTCCATCGGCCCAGGTAGGCGGCCTCCTGTTGTTTGAAGGACTGGCCTTCGTCGGTGTTGGGTCGGCCGGCTTCCCACCACTTCAGCCAGGGAGTGCCGAAGGCATGCACAAAGAAGTCGAACAGGCCGGTGAAACTCACTCCCACGATGGGATCCCAGGCGCGGCTCTGGCGATAGCGCTCCACCTCGAAACGGTGGTTCAGCAGGCAGGCCACGGCCAGCCCGGCAGCGGTGAAAGCATCCTCCTGGGCTTTGTGATCGGCGGGATCGATCTGGTTGAGGTGGATCTCGGCCAGGTTGCAGTGAAAGTCGGCGCCGAGAATCTCGCCACAGGGGTTGAGGCCATAGCGACCGAGGCGATGTTCCAGTTCGGCTGGGGTGATCTCGGGGTGATGCAGGGTGAGCCAGCGGCCCGCCTCGTCGCGGCCTTGGTCGCAGTAGATGGCCATGAATTCACTGCGCAGCTCTGCGGTGGGGAGCAGGTCGGCGTTGGACCGGGCGATCGCCTCGGGCGCAAATTGAATAGCCCCTTCACCGCTTTGGAATTGCCGGTTCACTGCTTCCAGCACCGTGTCGCGACTAGGGCGATGGTGGAACACCCGGGTGTGGTTGGCCATGCGCAGGGCGTCGCGCTCCGGGTCAATCCTCCAATTGCCTTGACCATCCTGCTGCCAGAGGTTGTCTTTGGCATTGGCGGCGGATAGGTCGTCGGCGGCAAACTGGCGCATGCCAGCACTGCGGCGAATGTTGCCGGCCACGATTGTGACGGCGGCCTCATCGATCAGCAGGCAGCATTCCACCGAGGTGAGCTGACGGCCGATCGCCTTGTCGAGAATCTGGGCGACCCGGCCATAGAGGTCTTTGAGCTTGACCGGATTGGCCATGCCGCCGAAGCCCTTAAGGGTTTCGCCAACAGGGCGCACATCGGAGAGATCGACACTCACGTGGACCTCCGCGACCTGGTTGGTCGGGGAGAAGGAGGTGTCGCTGCAGAGGTTCAGCAGCAGCTGATAGCTGTCAACCCAGCCGCGGCGCGTGTCGCCCACCTTGATGTGAACGTGGGGGCCGACTGTTGTTTGCGAGACGGTGTGGCTGGTGTGGTTTTGGCGGGATCCGGCAGGGGTGGAGCCGATGTCGGTCACCCCATCGATCACCAGGCGGTTGCGTACCGCGGGCAGCCTGTTAATCAGATGGGGTTCGATGACGGCGCCGGTGCCGCACCCCATCATCGCCAGGTCCATCATCAGACCAAACGCTTCCCAATCGACCAAATTGGTGGAGGTGCAGTTGTAGGCGCCCGAGAAGTTTTCGCTGCGCTCGATCCACTCGGTGCCGCCGATCCAGAGCCAGCGACCTGAAGGCAGGGCTCTCTGCCCCTGTTGCATGCGGCGCAGCAGGGCTACTTCATCGGCATTGAGCTGGCCCAGCTGGCGCAGGCCCTCGAGGTTGCGTTCGGCTACCTGATCCCAGCTTTCACGGCCCGTGGCGGTCTTGCGGCTGTAGGTGCGGTAGAAGACCGGATTGGCCGCCGGTGCGGTTGTGGGGAAGTGGTGATGGTGGTGCCCCCCCGTGGCGCCAGCTGCTGCGCCGTGCGCGTGGGCCAAATCGGCGGTGAGCTCTGCCGACTCGGCGGTTCGGGGCGCAGTTGGTCGGGGCGCAGAGAGGGTCACTGAACAGACAGATGGATCAATCTGCCGAACCATACCGCCACCGGTGGGGTGCGCAAGTCGTGTTGGGCACCATTGGCAGTGGTTCGGCCACAGTGGGGACCCAGATCCCCTAAGCCGTGGAGCGCACCCCAGAGCCCGAGCTGATGGACGGGCCCCAGCAGGCCTTGGCCTACGCGCAAGCTGATTTCAGCGCAGGTGATCAGGCCCTGGTGGAGCGTTTGGTGGCGCTGTTCCCTGAGGGTCTCGGCGGGCAGCTGCTCGATTTGGGCTGTGGGCCCGGCAACATCGCGCTGCGCTTGGTGTCCCTCAATTCAAAGTCTTTTGTGGTGGGGCTCGATGGGGCTCCGGCGATGTTGGCTCTGGCCGAGCAGGCGCTGCAGCAGCTGCGGCGACGTCAGCCCGCCGCTGCCCAGCGACTTTGCTTTGTGCAGGCCCTTTTGCCAACATCCCAACCGGCCTCAAAGCTCGCTCCACACTTGGCGCCGCAGCTTGATCGTGGCTTCAGCGCTGTGGTGTGCAACAGCCTGCTGCACCATCTGCATGATCCCCAGGTGTTGTGGAACTCCATGCGTCAGCTGGCAGGTCCAGGAGCCGCCGTCTACGTCAAAGACCTGCGCAGGCCCGCTAGCCCGGAGGCCGCCTTGGCGCTACGCGACCGCGATCTCGCTGACGCGCCGCTGGTGCTCCAACGCGACTATGTGGCCTCGTTGCACGCCGCCTTCAGGCCCGCCGAGGTCGTTCAGCAGCTGCAACGAGCTGAGCTCGCCGAGCATCTGCAGGTGGGTGAGCTGGACGACCGCTACCTCGAGGTGTGGGGCCGTCTGCCTGGCAGGCTGGATTGATGACCAGTAGCACCGCCAGCGCGCTCACCACGCCTGAACTCGAGGCCCTGGCCGGGGCCGTGGCTCGGCGCCGCAATTTTGCGATCATTTCCCACCCCGACGCCGGCAAGACCACCCTCACCGAGAAATTGCTGCTCTATGGGGGGGCGATTCAGCAGGCTGGCGCCGTGAAGGCCAAGGGAGAGCAGCGCAAGGTCACCTCCGATTGGATGGAGCTTGAGAAGCAGCGTGGCATCTCGATCACCTCCACGGTTCTGCAGTTTGACTACAGCGGCAGCACGATCAATCTGCTCGACACCCCCGGCCACCAAGACTTTTCAGAAGACACTTACCGCACCCTGGCCGCCGCCGACAACGCGGTGATGCTCGAGGACGCAGCCAAGGGCCTCGAACCCCAGACCCGCAAGCTGTTTGAGGTGTGTCGGATGCGGCGCATTCCGATCTTCACCTTCATCAACAAGATGGATCGACCTGGGCGCGAACCCCTGGCCCTGCTCGATGAGATTGAACAGGAGCTGGGCCTGACGTGTTGGCCGGTCAACTGGCCGATTGGCAGTGGTGATCGTTTTCGCGGTGTGATCGATCGTCGGAGTCGCCAGGTGATTTTGTTTGAACGAGCTGAGCGGGGTCGACAGAGCGAGGAGCGAATTTTGCCGGCTTCAGAGGCTGCAGCCAGCGGCTTGGTGGAACCCGACCTCCTGGCCCAGGCCCTTGAGGAACTCGAGCTGCTCGATGGTGCCGGTGCCGACCTCGACCTTGAACTGGTGCACGCCGGCGAGCTGAGCCCGGTTTTTTTCGGCAGTGCCATGACCAATTTTGGCGTGCGCCCTTTTCTCGATGCATTTTTGGAGCTGGCCCAGAAGCCCAGCCCCCGTCCCAGCAGTGCCGGAGCGATCGATCCAATCGCACCAGGATTCAGCGGCTTTGTGTTCAAACTGCAGGCCAACATGGATCCGCGCCACCGCGATCGGGTCGCCTTTGTGCGGGTATGTAGCGGCAAGTTTGAAAAGGACATGACCGTCCAACACGCGCGCACTGGCAAGAGCATCCGGCTCTCACGACCCCAGAAACTCTTTGGTCAGGAGCGCGAGGTGGTCGAAGACGCCTACCCAGGCGATGTGATAGGCCTCAACAACCCCGGCATGTTTGCGATCGGCGACACCCTTTATCTGGGCCCCAAGGTGGAGTACGAGGGAATTCCCTGTTTCAGCCCAGAAATCTTTGCCTGGCTGCGTAACCCCAACCCCTCAGCCTTCAAGAGCTTTCGTAAAGGGGTCAACGAGCTGCGTGAGGAGGGGGCGGTCCAGATCCTTTACGACACCGATGAAAGCAAGCGGGATCCGATCCTGGCGGCGGTGGGACAGTTGCAGCTTGAGGTGGTTCAGTACCGACTCGAACACGAATACGGCGTTCAAACTCGGCTGGAGCCGCTGGGGTTTTCGGTGGCCCGCTGGGTGGTGGGGGGCTGGTCGGCCCTGGAGCGGGTGGGCCGCATTTTCAACTGCAAGACCGTGCGTGATGCCTGGAACCGGCCGGTGCTGCTGTTCAAAAACGACTGGAACCTGGGTCAGCTGGCCGAAGACCACCCCGATCTCGAGCTGAGCGCTGTGGCACCGGTCGTGAGCGGCGTTGAACCGATCGCGCTCTGAGTGCCCTCTCGCCCACAGCTGGGGTTGGGCCGCGCCAGACTGCCTGTAACGAACCATCACAGCGATGCCCAAGCCTCTTTGGCTGGTGCGTCCCCGCCCTGACGGGGGCTGCGATTATGTGAATTTTCAACCGGCCCAAGGCACCGGTTCAAGCGCCACTGTGGAGATGCGGGAAGGGAGCCATCTACCCCCCCAAATGCCCCTGCTGAAGCGACGCCATCGCCTCGCGGCTGAGGAGGCTGAGCGATGTGGACGTCAACTGGAGCAGGAAGCTGGTTATCGGTGGAGTGAGCCCCTCTTTTAGCTGGTTCTCGATACGCTCAAGTTGAACTGCTGGGGCAGCTGATCTGCTGGAGCAGCCCTTGGGCCCCGCCAGCCGTTGTTGGCCTTTGCTCCCCGTTGCCCGAATGACAGCCCGTCGATGAACCAGAGCTCTGACCAGCCCCGTCCGGCGACCGAACCATCGGGTCCCTACGAGCGTTTGGGGGTGGCCCCAGATGCCAGCTTTGACGAGGTTCAGGCCGCCAGGCAGGCCCGCCTTGAGGAGGTGGGTGATGACACCATGGCGCGCTCCCGCATCGAGGCTGCCTACGACGCTGTGCTGATGGAGCGACTCAAGGAGCGGCAGCAGGGCAAGGTGAGCAGCGCCGCCCAAACTGCCTCCCAGCGCGAACAACAGAAAACGGCAGCCGCGGCTCCGTCGATGCGTCAGTTGCCAGCGATGCCGTCGTTGCCCCAGCTGCCCAAGGGTTTGGCCATGCCGGCCGTCGGCATGCCCAGCCTCGAGCTGGCCACCGACCGAGAGCTTTGGGTGCCGCTGGCGGTGGGCGTGGGCCTGCTCGGGCTCTTGATGCTGGCGCCCTCGGCGAGCCCAGAGCTGCTGCTGGCCCTGGCGACCTTGGGGTGCGTGGTGGCCCTGCAGCGCCGCCGCCGCCGTCTGCTGGCCGCTGTGGGCTGGGGTGTGGGTCTGTTGAGCCTTGGACTCGTGGTGGGGGGGCTGTTGGTGGCGCTTGTGGGTCCAACCCTTTCGGCCGGCTTGCCTTTGGGCATGCCGCTCACCGTTTTACAGCTGCAGGCCCTGCCTCCGCTGCTGCTGTTGCTGTTGGGTGCCCTGCTGCTGGCCTGATCTAGGCCATGGGATCTAGCCATGGAGCGATTGGAAACCCCCTACAGCCAAGTGCTCGCCTGGGCTGCTCGGGATCTTTTCCCTGGCGCATCGCCTCAGATCATGGACTCCATGCTTCCGATCGCCCGTGCGGTGCGGCAGCACATTGGGATTGCCCAGCACATCTGCGGACTGGAGTTTCACCATGACAGCAGTGGTCGGGTCGATCTGAGTTTGGCTTGTTTATCTGAACTTTGCGACTTTAATCGAGTCTCTTTGCCTGTTTGGTGGCCGGCTTATCTTGACAGTTGTGACTCCCTTGAACATGGTTATGCCCTTGCCGGAGGGCCTTTTGTCGATAGCTCGAACGCCAGCCTTTCTCAACAGTTGTCTAGGCCAGTCGATGAGGTTATACGCCCATCGGCACATTGTCTTGAATTTGATTCATCTTCTGAGGGATTGACGCTTGCCGGGCTCTTTCAGGGTTTGTGCGCCCCTGAGATCGATCCGAGTCCCAAAGCTTGGTGGTCCTTGCTGAGGGCATTGCCCATTGAAATTTCTCCCGACTGTCTCGAGCTCCAGCCTCGTCAGGGGGTGCTTGATTTGGTTCGTGATGAGCTCGGATGGCCCCATTGGGCTGGGCTTATGTGTGGTCGGAAGAATCTTCTGAAGTTGGTTTATGAATTTAATCTTCGGCGGAGAGATCGTCTTTTCAATGTGCTTGAGCGGGCCCATTGTGACCCAACAATCGCAGAGATGTTATTGGCATCAGAAGGTTTTGATGAACTCGCATGGATGCCACCCTCTGGATGTCAATCGCCACCGAATCATTCCTGTCTTAGTCTGAATTTAAATCTTGCAGCCAACGCTCTGGTGCCTAGCGTTGCGATTGAATATTATCCCAGCCGTCGCAGTGATGAAACGTTGCACTGGACGTTGCTTGGGGCATTAAGGGAAGCCTTTCCGATTGCAGAGTCTGAACTCAATCAAGCAAAAGACTTGCTTGGATGTCTTCCGGTAGGGGTAAAATCAAAGCGAAATTCAAATAGTATTCTTGCTCTTCTTCCGGGCATTGCCTGGAGCGGGTCGATGGGAGCCAGGCTTAGTCATTACAAAGTAACCCTTGGCGCAGGCGGCCAATGCAACTTGAAAAGTTACGTCTCTTTGGCAGCTTTGACCAGCGAGCCGTGAGAACTAATTTGATCAACTCCAGTGGCCGCCTAGCCAGCAGAGGCCTAGTCAGAAAAGGCCTAGTCAGCAATGGGAGTTTTGCTACTTAGGCAGATACTCCTGCAGGTTGCACATGGCCTTTTGAACGGCATTCCCACAGCTTTCTCCATTGTTTTTGATCGACCTGATTAGTTGACCCCAGTTGCCGCCGGCAACCTGTTCGAGTTCATCATCACTGAGCTCAATGGTGTTGTTTTCAATTTCTTGGGTGAGTTCTTGAGGGTCAAATTGGAGGCCTGCCTCCGAGATGATGGCCGCAGCTTCTGGAATGCTTGTGGCTTCAGTCAGTCTCTTTTTAAGCTCGGGATTGGCCTGTACGGCTTGGATCAGGGACTGTATTTCCTCTTGAGTCATGGGATCGAAAGCTCGAAGACTTGGCCATGACGATAGCGGTTCTATGGGGTGATGTCAATGCACAGCCATATCAATGCACAGCCATATCAATGCACAACCATATCAATGCACAACCATATCAATGCACAGCGATATCAATGTGCAGCCATATCAATGCTCAGGGATGGCGGTGCATGGTGCTGAATGCAGGGTGACGCCATTCCTTCGGGATCGGCTTGAGGTCGCTTGCTGGGTCCAGATTGGTGCTCCAGTATCACTTTGGAGCACAAGGGGGAGCCAAGACCTCTGCCCTCTGCCAGGTCAGTCACAAGGTTGGGAACCTTGTGACTGACCTGAATCAATCCTGGGTCTGCTTCGAACCCGAACGAGCCTCAGCTTGAGGCTCCTACCGTTAGCGATAGTCAAAGGTCAGCCAGTTATCGCTGTTGTTGAGGGTGTGAAGATGGGTGGCTTTGAGTTGCTCTGGAAGCCTTCTCAACCAGCGTGGATTGACATGGGTTTCGGCGTAGTGCTGTCGATCAAGTTGATCGATGCGATGGAGTTGAATGGCCTCACCATAGGCATTGTCGATGCCTGTGCATTGCGATACTCGATGCAGCTGGCCAGCGATTGTTAGTAGACCGCCATTGCGTCCACAGGCACTGTCTACCAACAAGGGTGAGGTGGCGTGGGCAGTGAAGGGTTCATGCAGGAGATCTGGGCTGTGAAATAAATGCAGCTCAGGAGCTGTTTCGCGTGGCAGGGCCTGGCTGCTTTGGCTATTCGCGATCAGCCACCATCCATCCGCCGATTGGATCAGGATTGGATCAATTGATGCCTGATCATGGAGCAGCTGTCGTTCGAATCTCCAGATGGTTGGAAAAACAACAGCTCTGTAGAGCCTGACGTCTCCATTGGCGCTGCTTTCGACCGTGGCGTACCAATGGCCTTGGCTGCAGATGATACGTGGAAAGGACAGGTGGAAGGGTTCCTCAAGCACGGTTCCAATAGATTGTAAGCCTGCATGACTCAGCTCAAAAAGATCGATCACGCCTTTGGCCTTGGCCGAATTCCAGCGTTCACAGAACAGCCATGTGTGTGCCCCATGCTGGATGAGGAATGGATCGGCAAACCAATCAGAGCCGCGGGGTGGAAGATGGAAAAAGCGATCAAGTTCCTGGTTGCTTGGGTTTAACCGGGCTACACCCACGTGCCAGTGGTTGTGCGTTCCTTGGTGGGGCCTCAGCAGTCGAGATGTGGCCCGCTGGGTGAACCAACGCCCGTTCGTCATCCACACCTGCCTGCGGCGTAGCCGCCTAGCTGATGGATGTCGGACCGGTCCAAACGGGGCAATGGTGTGGAGTGTTTGCTTGCTTTCGCAAAGCCGCAACCACCAGATCAGGTAATCCCCTGTGGCTTGCAAAAACCGTTGTTGCTGGTTGGGCCAGCGGCGCAGGAGTGGAATGGCCATCTGAACCTTGCAGTGCAGTGACCCGTTGTCTGCAGAGCCGGCATCGGATGTCAAGACCGCAAAGCGGGCAGCGGTGTCCTGTTGCCATACCGCTTGCCAGCTCGCGGCTGCGCTGATGTCGTAAGCGCCACCGTTAATCCATTCGACCACCATCAGCATCCCTTCTGGAAAGCCGAAACCCGCACCCCAGTGCTGATACCAGGCTGCTGGGCAGATCAACAGCACGATCGGAGCTTGGCCAGCACTGCCAGGGGAGCGGCAGGGGCTGGGTTTCCATTGCTGGAGACTGATGCGTTGCAGCTGCTCGTGGGGATCCATGGCCTGCTCGATCCGCTGGGCCAAGTTCATCTGGGCCCTGTCGCTCGGGTCCAGCACCAGCTGGAGCTGAAGAGGGTTCATGGATCCAGGGAGTCTTGTTCCCCGATCTGGTGAATACATGCGCGCAGGGTTTCACCGGCATGCTGGCGTGTGAATCTGGCGCGATGGTCTTGGAGCGCGGCTTCCCCCATGGCCAGCCGCTGCTCTGGATGATCGACGAGGCGCTCGAGTGCGCTGGTGAGCGCCTCGGCATCGCCACTGGTGAACAGCAGACCGGTGTGCGGCATCGTCACGATCAGTGGATTGCCGCCGGTGTCAGAGGCGACGACAGGCCGTCCAGCGGCCATCGCTTCGATCGCCACGGTGCTCAGCGCTTCACTGCGCGAGGGCACCACCAACAGGGCCGCCTGCTCGTAGAAGTGGCCAAGGTCTTGACGGTGTTGGTTGGGGAGGAACTGGACCCGATCTGTCAAACCTGTCGCTCGCAGCTGCTGTTGAAGCTCGCTCAGGTAGCTGGGGTCGGGGCTGCCGATGCAGGTCAAGCTCAGGTTGGGTCGTGTTGGCGCCAGCCGGCAGAAGGCCTCGATCAACAGATCGACACCTTTGTTGTATTCAATGCGGCCCACAAATAACAGGCCAGGCCCGATGGCTGGCCTGGGTTTGTTGGAGAGGCCGATGTCGGCAGCATCGACCCCATGCGGAGTTAAATGCACCCGGGCGGGCGAAGCTCCCCCATCGATGGCCAGTCGGGCCATGTTGGGGGAGAGAGCCAGCACTGCATCGGCTCGTCGATAGGCAGCAGGCGTGTTGACCTCGTACCACCAGGTCAACCTGGGGTCATAGGTGCCAGGCGGACGTTCGCGGATGTCGCCGTGCATCGTCATGACCACCTTGCAACCCTTGAGCTGCCGCAGCACTGGTGCCAGCAGTGCTGTGGAAGGGTGGCTGTGAAGGATGACCAGATCAACTGAATCTGCCCGAGCTTGAAAGCACAGGTGTTGGGCAACCTTGAGGATGAAGACGACTTGGCGCGGTACATGGGCGAAGCGCCGTAACACCCGAAACCTGGGTACACGGAGCTTTACCACTGGGAGCTGGGTGCCACCCGGAGGCGCCAGTCCATCACTCACTAGTGAACAACGATGCTGCAGGGCGAGCGCTTCAAGCTGGGTGACACAGCTGGTGGTGACAGCCGCACCCGGTTGATCAAGCCCCTGCAGCACCGCAACAATTCGCATGGCCCAAGGTTGAATCGATCGAGGTTGATCGACAAACTCGTCGAAGGGGCACGGCTTCGGTCAATCTGGCGTGGATGGCCCGCATGCACGCTGCTTGTGTGCTGCAGGCGAGAGTCCCTCGCTCAGGCCGCTACCAGTTCCTCGATGAGCTCCTGCAACTCCTCGCTGCCCACCTCGTAGACCTCGTTGCAAAAGTGGCAGGTGAGCTCTGCCCTGCCATCCTCGATCAACATGGCGCTGAGTTCGCTGTGGCCCAGCAACCGCAGGGCATTGACGCTGCGACGCCGGCTGCAGGGGCAGTGGAAGCTGATCTCTTGGCGGGCATCAGTACCGTCGAGGGGCACCGGGTCCAGGTCGGGGAAGATGTCTTCGAGCAGGGCCTGGAGGTTGCCCTGGCAGTCACTGAGCCGCTGGCTAAAGCCGCTCACCTCGCGGCAGCGCGCTTCCAGCAGGGCCACCAGGGCCGGTTCTTCGGCTGCCTTGGGCAGCACTTGCACGAGCACGCCACCACTGCAGCGCACGCCGCTGCTATCGATTTTCTCGCCCACAAACACCGCCGATGGTGTTTGCTCCGAATGCAGCAGGTATGAGGCCAGGTCGTCGCCTATGCCGCCGCTCACAAGCTCCACCGTGCTGCTGTAGGGCTCCCCTTCGCCTAGGTCACGCACCACGTGCAGATAACCCGTGCCTGTGGCCGTTGCAAAATCAAAGTGAGCCGTGCCATCAGCGTCCTGCACCAGGTCGAGTTCCAACAGTGGGTTGCCCACGTATCCCCGCACCGTGCCGTCGCGGCCGGCATCAACCATCAGCCCCTTGAGGGGGCCATCGGAAGCGATTCGCAGGTTCACGCGACCATGGGCCACCTTCATGGAGCTGGCGAGCAGCAGGGCTCCGGTCATGGCGCGACCCAGCAGGGCCGTGCTCAGAAAGGAGAGTTGATGGCGCCGACGGGCGTAGCGGCTGGCCACGGTGGTGGTTACGGCCACCAGCCGGATCCCTCCGCCCGCAGCGGTAGCGCGCAGCAACTGATCGCCCATGCCGTTCCTCAGCAATCAACGCATCGTACGGATTTTGCCTTGCTCGAGCTGCCAGCTGGGCCCCACGATCTCTGCAAATAGGTCAGGTTCGTGGCTCACCACCAGCACGGCCCGTTCGCGGGCCAGCTGGGCCAGCAGGCTGATGATCTCGCGCCGCACGCTCCAGTCGAGCCCCGCGGTGGGTTCATCGAGGAGCAGCACGTGTGGGTTGCGCAACAGTTGCACAGCCAGGGCCAGGCGCCGCTGCTGGCCGCCGCTGAGCTGCTCAGGGACCTGTTGGAGCGAGAGGTCGCCAAGGCCCACCTGGCGGAGCACCGCAGCTACGGCATCAGCACTGAGGCGCCGATGTCCCAGCTTCAGCTCTTGACCCACACTGAGGCCCAGGAAATGGCGTTCCGGAAATTGGAACACCAACCCGCACAGCCAGCGGCGTTGCCGTCCCGTGAGGGGCTGCCCTTCCCACAGGATGGCGCCAGCGGTGGGCTCGGCCAAGCCGCAGATCACCTCGAGCAGGGTGGTTTTGCCGCAGCCGCTGCGGCCCGCCACCAACCCCAGCGCTCCGCGCTCAAGCCGCAACTCGACGCCATCAAGCACGGGGCTGGCGGCGGTGGCCGGCTGGTAGCGAATTCCCTGTAGCTCAAGCATGGTTCCCAGCATGCAGGCCCGTGGGCGTGTTTGATGGAGCTGAATTCCCCTGTTGGCCCAGCACCACGATGGAGGTTCAATTTCGTGAGTTTGATCCGTTCAACTGTTGGATCTGGCTGCGCACCGCCCATCCCCTGGGCCAGGGGGAGCGAGGTTACATCGAGACGGCTTTTGATAGCTGGTTTTTTCTCGGCAAGTTGGGAGCCTTCAATGCCGAGAACCTGCAGGCCCATGAGGAGGGGGCCGAACTCAACTGGATGGCCTATGACTCCGGCAGGCAGTCTTCGGCCCTGCCGGCCTTGATGCACAACATGGGGCCCATGGAATACAACGAAGCTTGGGCTCGCTGCTGGCTGGATCTGGGGACCAGCGATGCCCTAGCGCTCGATGTGTTGATCAACGCACTCGGACAGCTCAACCACGATGTGGTCGAGATCGAGGAGCTGCTGATCGGCGGTCTCAATGAAGACTGGCCGATCGAGGAGGAGCCCGACGCCATGTTTGCCAGCCTCGACCGGCTCGATTCTTGAGCCCGTGACGAAGGAATGGCGCCGGCTGTTGATCTCGTCGGAACAACTCGAAGCTGCCAGCGACGCCCGGGTGCCACTGGGTGATCGGGAGTTGCACTACCTGAGGCGCGTCCTGCGGTTGCGCTCAGGGGACGGTTTTGCGGTGGTCGATGGACAAGGCCGGCTCTGGCAGGCCTGCCTCGACCACGACTCGGCCCTGTTGCAGCAACCCCTGAATCAGCCACTGCAGCTGCAAGCCCCGAGCGAGCTGGGCTTGCAGCTGGCTGTGGCCTGGCCCCGTCGGGATGGCGAACTGCTGCTGCGCATGGCCACTGAACTGGGAATTGATCGCATCCAGCCCCTGATGTCTGATCGCAGCGTGACCGGTGAACGCTGGAATTCCGTTCGCACCACGGCCATCGTCCAGGAGGCCGTAGCGCAGTGCGAGCGGCTTTGGATGCCCGACTTGGCGGCGCCGCTAGGAGCCACGAGCTGGCTTGCTGAGTGGGGCCACAACGGGGGCGATTTGGCCCTTCTCGCGACCACCCGGCACGGCGATCTGCCCCTGCTCCTTGACCGGCTCGAGGGCTTCAAAACAGCCCAGGCTCCAGTTGGAGAGTCTGTGGAACATTCGAGCCGAACTCGCAGGGTCGTGAGCCTGGCGATTGGCCCAGAGGGCGGCTGGAGCCCTGCTGAAGAATCCCTGGCGATGGCGAAGGGTTGGCAGGCTGTGAGCCTTGGCCCCACGATTCTGCGCACGGCCACGGCGGCGGTTGGGGCCGCCGCGGTGCTCTGCCAGTGGCGGTCTAGTTGCGGAACATCCCCGCGGCCATTGACTTGAAGCCAGCCAGATTGGCGCCGGCCTTGCGGCGTCGCGTGGGCACCGCATTGGCCGGGTTGAGGCATTCAGGCGCAAAGGTGGCGTTGCTGGGGGCCGGCATGGCGTCCTGGGCAGCGCGCAGTTCGGCGGCGATCGCCTCGGCCGTGGTCAGCAGGGGCTGGCCGCTGGCCTCAGGGGCCGCTGCTGGCTTTGCTGTGGGGCTGGAAGCCACTTGCTGCAGCTGAACTCCTGCGTTGGTCTGGTCTTCGGCCTCGGCTGTCGCGGGCGGGATCTCGGCAATGGCGACCTTGGCGGGCTGGGCGCCTTCACTGCCCAGATCAAGAAAAAAGCTGGGTCTACGCTGAAACACCATGGGAAGCCGCTGGTGGGTTGAGGCGATTATCTGCTGTCCGGTGCTCGGGAGTGGCTCGGGCGTTGGGCAGTGCAACACAATTCAGGCGCTGCTGGCCGCCTGAGCGATGCAACGTCTGCCGATTGAGGCCTTGGTCTGGAGCTTGCCCCCCCAGACCCTGGGGCATTGGGCCGGGGCTCTGCTGATCAATGGACTCTTGATCGGAGTGGCCCAGCAAGCTCCCCTGCTCACTCCGCGGGGGTGGCTGCATGCCGCGATTCTTGGCACCATCTTGTGGGGCTGCCTCGGACCAACCGGTTGGCTCGCTGTGGTGGCGTATCTGGCCCTGGGATCGGCAGTGACCCGGCTCGGCTTCAGGCACAAACAAGAGCGTGGCCTGGCCGAGGCCCGTGGCGGACGCCGGGGACCTGAGAATGTGTGGGGATCAGCGGCCACTGGTGCGGCGTTGGCCCTCGCGATCCCCCTGGTACCGCAGGCCTGGCAGCCGCTGCTGTTGGTTGGCTTTGCGGCCAGCTTCTCCGCCAAACTCGCCGACACCTTTGGCAGTGAGATCGGCAAGCGTTGGGGACGCCGCACCGTCCTGATCACCACCCTGCGTCCGGTGCCGGCCGGCACCGAGGGGGCGATCAGCCTTGAGGGCACGGCAGCCAGTGGGGCCGGTGCGTTGTTGATGGCTGCGGTGATGGGGCTCTTGGGCCTGTTGGCTGGCGCCGGCCCGTTGGGGCCGCGCCTGGCCCTGGTGACCCTGGTGGGGTGGATCGCCACCTTGCTTGAAAGCTGGATTGGGGCGGTGTTGCAACCGCGCCTGGCCTGGCTCACCAATGAACTGGTCAATGGACTTCAGACTGCGATTGCCGCTTGCCTGGCCATCGGTCTGATGGCATTGCTCCAGGGCGCTGTGACCTGAAGCCGTACCACCACGGCCAGGCAGCGCTGTTCGGCTTCCCTGGCCTCGAGCCCCAGCCGATCACCCAGGGCAGACCAGCTCAGCCCTTCGATGCAGCGACCGTTGAGCAGGGCCCGTTCCTGGGCTGAGCAGTGATGCAGTTGAACTGATAGCCAGTGCTGGTTTGGATCGACTGCATGGCTGGGGTGTGGGCTCGCCACCGCGTTGCTGACCAGCTCCTGCAGGGTGGCGCTCGGCTCGCCAGGGCCAAGGGCTCGCAGCGGGGCATCGAGACTGCGGAGGCGCAGTGCTTCTCGCACGGCGCGGGCCTCGCGAAGCTGCTCGGCCCTGCACCCCAGCGCCATGGCCAAATCTGCATCGGCGAGGGGGGCCAGGCCCTGCCGCTGTCGCTTCTCGACCAGGTTGTTGGCCCGCTGCTGCAGTTCGCGGAGGCGGCGGGGTGTCTTGAGTGGCTGGTAGCGATCCCGCTCCTCGTGCTGCATGGCGCCGCGAATGAAGGGCACGGCATAGGTGCTGAGGGTGACCCCGCGGCTTACCGCAAAGCTGTCGATCGCCCGAATGAGGCCAATGGCCCCCACCGAAACGAGATCGGCCAGCTCGAGCGAACTGGTGACGGCCTGGCGGCAAGCCACCTGACGCACAAGGCCCAGATTGGCTTCCACAATTCGATTGCGAAGGCGCAGCCTGGCGGTGGACTCCTTGCAACAGGCCAGGGCGGTCAGCCATTGGCGGTTTTGCAGTTGAAGGTTGGAGCTGGTGCTGGGCTTGTTGGCGCTCTGGCTTGGCTTGGTGTTGGTTCCGGTGCCGGTCATCGCAGGCTGGGCTTCCTTGAATCCAAGGTCTTTCAGCCCTGGGGACGATGACCTCCTCCGAGAGGGGGGTTTCGGCTCACCCGAATGGGTGATTGATCCTCACCTTGAGACGTTGCCGCTCGCCATGGGCTCGAGCCCGGCCCAGCTGAGCAGCGCCGGCCAGCGTTTGACCTGGTCGTACACCGCCCGGTGCCCTTCGCTGTTGAGGTGCAGGCCGTCGCTACCCAGGAGCTGCGGCCAGAAGGGATCGGCCAGTAGCCCCCGCAGCAGTGGCAGGAAGGGCACATCGGCCTCGAGGCAGGCCTCCTCAAGCAAGCCCTCGTAGCGATGCAGCGTGGCCATGTCGTACCAAAGCACCTCGGCGTAGGGCATGGCCTCCTCGAGCACCGGCGTGAGGCCCACCACAAACACCGGCGCGATGGCCCGCGCCCGTGGCAGCAATTGGTTGAGGCCAAACAGGAACCCCTCGGGATCCAGCTGGGCCCTGCCGTTGGGGCGGCCCACCCGGGCGCTGTCGTTGAGACCGATGCCCAGAAGAATTCCCTGGGGCTGCTGGCGCCGCAGCTCGCCGCGGCGGCTTACCTCTTCGGGCATCCGGGCTGCCAACCGCTCCAGCCCATCACCGCGCACGCCCAGGTTGTAGACCACTGGCCCCCCGGGTAAGGCCATCCAATGGCGCCTCAGGCGCTCGCACCAGCCGCCCTCATCGGAGTCACCCCAGCCGTGTACACCGCTGTCGCCCAGGGCAATGAGTTTCTTGGGAATGGCCAGGCTCACGGTTTCGCGGATGCCAGCAGAGGCGATCGTCCAGATCCTGCCTCACCAGGTTGCCCAGAATCTCGGCCTGCCCAACCTGCGCTTCTCCCCACTTCCCACAGCGATTCGGCTTCGGCACCTGCTCCTGCTTCGGCGCGATCTCCGACGCCAGGCCGAGCTCAAGTTCATTGGGAACAGAGGCGGTTGTGGGTTTGGATTTAACGCAGTTGAACCACCTCAGCACCTTGCGAGCGGGCCATAAGGCTTAGAAACAAGCCCAGATTGCCTGTATGTGTGAGCACAGCAGCTGCCTTTGAACAGGCATAAACCATGGCCAAGAGGTTGAGAGTCCAAGTATCACGATCAATGCTGCCTGCAAGCTGTTCATGTAAAACAACCTGTCCATCCGTGGCTGGTAATTCCTCAATAAAAATGCACTGTTCGCCGAATAAATTTTGAAAGAGAGTGCGAACTTGGGCTTGATCAGTTTGGATGATCAATTGTTCAATCGCCAGTTCTTTGATTAGATGCTTTGCGGTTTCGATGTAGAGAGAAATGGGATCCTGGTGAAGCTCGGTGAATTTATCGGTGCCGCGATAACACACGACCAAGGTTCTTAACCTGCTGATGTTGTATTTGCATTCCAGGGCGTAGATCGCATCGCGCAGGCTCAATGCTGGATTCATATACGCCTGGAAGTACGTAGCGAGCCAGGCTGGTCCAAGCAATTGGCCATAAAGTATTTTGTAGTTTCCGTGATGATCAAAAAGATTGGGTGCTTGCATCAAGTCCCCAAGCGGCTTGATAGAGGAAAGATCTGCCAAGGCCTTGCCCGAAGGGAGTTCAAACCAGCGAGGGAAGGTGTCAGCTAGAGGACAGTTTTTAAAGGCATCCATTCCAAATGCATTGCTGATTTGCTTGGGCAGCATCAGGTCTGATTGCTGGATTTCAATGATTGTCCACATGATTGTTGTGAAGCATGAGAAGAGACCCGCTTGATGGGTGGCGTACAAAATCGGGCCACTGCCGCTGGGCTGCCCATGCCAAATGGCATAGGCATAGCTTCGAAGTTCGACTCCGGGGCTGGATCGTCTGCCTAAAATCAATTGGATGAATTGCTCCATCCGCTTGTG
>CAMAPJ010000052.1 GCA_945860085.1 Synechococcus sp. UW140
CAGATCGCAATCGCTTCGCTGGGTTGATTCACCGACTGGCGGTAACCCTCCAGCACCTTGAGCATGCTGCTCTCAATCGATTCGGTGAGGATGTATTCATCGATCTCCTGGCGCACGATCGCCACATCGTCTTGATCGACCTTGATCACCTCTTCGATCTTGCGATCGATCTGGCCGGAGAAGAGTTCGCGAATGGTTTGGGACGTCATGGTCAGGCGAACAGCTTGGGGCGGTAGTTGTGGTCGGCATCTGCTTCATCCATAAAGCGCAGCCCTGCTGGACCATCCCGCTGGCCGGGGTAAAAAAGCACCACCGGATGCAGCACCCGGTTGCGCAGGTTCTCCAGCAGGGCCGACGGGCGGTGCAGGTCAAAGAGCGCCCCCACCCGCTCGAGAAAGACGAGGTGGCTGCTGGTCGGCTTGGAGGTATCCACCGCCTGCGCCACCAGCTCATCCAAGGGCACCGCACCGGCGGCCTTGCCGCTGAGCACATCCCGCAGGGTGTCGCGCACGAGCTCTGGCCCCAGCGAGGCTTCCGCCTCGGCGATCTCCTCCAGCGACAGGCCGGCGGCTTTGATCGCCTGCTCTAGCAGCGCAGCCAGCGAAAGCCGCTGCACTGTCTTGCCCGCGTTCTCTAGCCGGATCGTGAGATCGCGCAGTTCAGCTCTGAGCTCCCATTCGTCCTCCGGTGGATACAGAAAGATCCCGAAGGGCATGTCGGTGTAGGTGCTCAACCCTGCCCCGGAGTCAGCAGCAGTGAGGACGGGCTCAAGTTGCTGCTGCAGACAGCGCTGCCACTCCTTCATGCCTGCACCGCGAGTTCCCAGCGTCTGGCTCATGACCACACCTCCTGCACCAGGGCCTCGGCGCTGCTGGCCGGCAGCTTGAGATCCACCACTGAGCCAGCGCGGTAGTAGCTGATCACCTTCGCCTGATGGAGCAGCAGCAGCCGATGCTCCAGCTCCGCCTCCGGCAGCCGGAACCACAGCCAGCGCGGATCGGCCAGGGCCGCCGCCGTGGTGCGGTTGCTGGCCAAGGCCTGCAGCAACACGTAGAGCAGGGGCTCATCCGCCAGGTAGTAGGCCGTGAACCGGCGCTTCACCTTGCCCTGCAGCAGAGCGAAGTCCACACCGGCCTTGAGCAGCCCGCCAGCGACCCGTTTGCGGGTGGCCTCGCTCCAGGCGGCCACCTCGGGGTGCTCCTGGCTGCCGGTGCCCTCCAGCCAGGCGAGGGCCTGCTCTGTCTGGAGCAGATCGCCACCGGCGCTGTAGATCTGCGCGCTCCAGCTCAACCCAGCGCCCAGCAGCCGATCGCTGTTGGCGAGATGCCACAGCAGCAGGGGTTTCCAGTGGCGCTGGCCCGTGGTGGTGCGGGTCGCCAACACCAGGGGCAAGTCCCGGCCGGCGGGATCAAAGCGGGAGCTGATGGCACTGCACACCTTCTTGAGCCAGGCCTGCGTGGGGGCGCCGATGCTGTTGCTCTGGCGCAGGCGATCGAGGTTGGCGCGCTTGCTGACCTCCAGCTCCCAGCCCTGCAGCGCCTGCAGGGTGTCGCTAATTAAGGGACCGCGGATAAGGCCATCGCTGCGGTAGGGGGAGCTAGCGGGGGGTTTGGTTTTTGCTTTGGCCGTGCCCTTGGGGGCTTTGGGTCTGGCCTTGACTGCTGGTGCCGCTGGCTTGGGCTGGTGGGATTCGGCCTTCGCCTGGACAGATGTTTTGGAGCTGGCCTTGCGTGCCGGCTTGGGGGGCATGGGCTTTGCCGGAGCAGCCGCCTTCTTCTCGGTGGCGGGAGCCGCCGCCGCCGCCGCCGGCTTGCGCTTGGTCTTGGTTGCCGACGCCATCAGCTCGCCACCTGCAGGTAGGGCACCACCAGCTGGCCGGACTGGCCACACACGAACCCTGCTGCCAGTTTCTCCACATGACCCTGGTGGATCTCGGCTGGATCGTCCAGCCGCAGGGCCTTGGCCGTCTGTGGCGTCTGCTGCCGCGCCCAGTCGATTGCCGCCGGATCAAGCTCGGCCAGCTCAATCAGGGCTTGCGGCCACTGTTCCGGCGTCAGGGACCAGGCCGCCTGGAAGCAGTCCGCCCACTCCTGGGGTGCATCCAGCCAGCGGTTGCGCTCGTTCTCGTAGGCGTCTTCCAGCTGGGGCGTCAGGCGAAACAGATGGCAGGTGATCGCTGCTCCCGGGCTGGGCTGAATCCCCAAGGCCTCGTCGCAGGCCAGCTGGGCCACCCGGAAGCCAGCCCTGGTTTGCGCGAACGGCGAGGAGCGCGGAAAGCCCTGCTGGAACAGGTATTCCCCAGTACCCGTAAGTACGCCACCGTTCCACCACCCCAGCCGCTGGGTCTCGCCCATGGCAGCCACCACCAGGCGAAGCTTGAAGAGTTGGCCAAAGTCCAACAGATCAGATGTCGCCAGGGAGGGGGTAGAGCCGCTGCCTTGATGATGCCCTCTCAGCTGCCGTTGTGGGGTGCCCTAAGTAGCACTCCACACATATCACCAGCCGTGGCTGGCCAGCGGATCCGATGTCATGCAAATCCTGCATCCTTTTGACCCGCTCACGCTGGACCCAGCGCCGCCCAGTGAGCAACACCTCCTCCCAAAGCGGAGGCGTTCACCCAAAAGCCGCCGTCCCCGCTTTCAAAGCCTTGGCCTACCAGCAACCTGGCAGCTGGCCAGCCAAACCAGCTGATACCAGCCACTCGGGCAACTCTCGAGCCTGCAAGAGCTACCGAGCTGGTGGCCTTTTAGTCCAATCCAACAGCCTGCTCCCAGGCCGGCAACACCATTCAGCAAACAGCAGCTAGCAAGTCTTCGATCTAGCTGGCTGCGACCTTCCAAGCCCCGCACGAACTACCTCAACCCCTCACAAGCCACCCCATCGCCATTGCGATCGAGATAGCTGTGCCCCAGCCGCAGCAACTCCTGGGCCTGGGCATAGGAGCCGATCTGTTTGCAGGTGGTCTTGGCCCCGCTGGGTTGGACTGCCTGAGGGCTTGAGACGGTCGCGCTTGAGGATGCCCCGGCTTGGGCCGCCCCTGCACTGCGGCGACCCGCTCCCCCATGCCGGAAGTCCCACGGCCGAGTAATCCCCCCAGGCACTGCCCACACCCCCAGCCGCTGGGCCTGGGCCTGGCGTTCCGCCGCCAGGTAAGCCCCTCGATCGCAACGACCCAGATACCGGCGGTAAACAAACGCCTGACCGCTCTGGACCATCGCCAGGTTGATCGGTCCCTTGCCGATCACTTCCGCCACCGTGCGGCCATAGCGATCCACCGCCTGAACCCGCAGGCTCACCGTAGAGCCAAGGGGCAACAGGGCCTTGAGCTGGTTGCGACTGGCCACACCAAAAGGCGTTTGGGCAGTCTCAGGGGCATCGATGCATGCCAGTCGCACCTTGAGTCTCTGGCCCCGCTCCAGCACGCTGATCGTGTCGCCATCCCCGATCGACAGCACCGTGGCAGCGGAGGCCGCCTGGCAGAGGGGGCCTAGGACAGCCAAGGACAGGCCCGCCAGGACCAGCAGGGTTTTCGAGACCTTCTGCATTCCAGTCATCAGAGGCAACGGCAGCAGGCCCTAACGGCCCTGGGCACCAGGCTATTGCCACCCCGAGCGTTTGTACTACCCTCGCTCCATGGACTTCCGCCCGGGCGAGCTGGTTGCGGTCAGGGCCGGCAGCCACTGGCCAGAACTGGTCGGCCGCATCCAAATGATCCATGCCCAGGGCCATCCCATTTGGCTGGCGGTCCTGGATGTCGATACGGGCGATGTGTTGGGCGTCCCCACCTCCCATGTGATCGGCAAGCTCGAGTACGCCGATCCGGCCCCAAAGGAGTGGGTCGAACCCGAGGGGCCCATGGAGAGCTTTGGCTTTGAGGACTGGCCAGGGGGGGGGTCGTTTACGCCGATTGATCCAATACAGAACGCTGGCCGTTACTGGGGGAAGCTAGACAGCGGAGAGCAGCCGCCCCATGGACAAGCGCGAACAACGACTGGTTGACCTCCAGGACGAATTAGAGGTCTTGCGCGTCCTCATCGGTTCGATGAAAAAGGATTCGCCCCAGCAGTGCGGCCTCATCGATTCCTACTGGCCCATGCTTGCCAACGTGCATGCGCTTGCTGAGGAATTAAGTGATGAGCAGCTTGAGAACCGTAGTTACTAGAGAAGTAGTCCTTTCCCCCCTAGCTCGGCAGCATAAGGGGCCCTGCCTTGCCCTCGAATCATCTGAAGCATGCGCAGGAGGGAATTTCCCTCAAACCATCCGGCGGCGGGGCTAGATCTTGTCAGGCGGCGCAAGGGCGTTGCGAGTGCGGCTGCGCCGCACCCTTGCCCTCGCCTGAGGTTCCGTGAACGCCGCCGCCGGGGGTCTGGTGTTGTGGGGGGCCCCAGGCCATAGCTGCCCTCCCGCGGCTGCGGTAGCGAAGGGCTCCCATGGCAGGCACCGGTCTTTCAGTGAAAATACGGATCTATCTTGCTTTCTTTTGTGTTGGCAATTCGTCATTAAGAGCGCCCTGATAATCGCATAAGTCCCGCCCGATCCGGCCCCACTGTTCCATCTTTTTGGTTCACCCTAAACCCTTTGACCAGCCTCAAAGATCACCCTTCCTAATCAGCCAGACTGGCCCGTAGTACGCCCGTATTGGTAGAATTAAGGCCACCAGGAAGGCCAGCAAAGAGCTGGGTTTTATCTTCCCATCCCGCCCCCACAAGGCGCTGATCGGAGCTTGGTGCGTTGTTGTTTTGCCTGTAGCCAATGGCTCAGATCCTTGATTTCCATGCCGCCGCATTGGCGCGCTACCGCTGTTATCCCCCTGGCAGTGATTCAGGCCCCCTAGTGGTCGTGGCCGGTGGCGGCCGTGCACTCGATTGGCCTAGCGGTCAGGTCGCCGCCGCCCTGCTACAGGCCACTGCCGGCCGCCCCGTTGCACTCCTCCTCCATGGCGGCGCCCGCGGTGCCGATCGCCTGATCGAGCAAGCCGCCCGCTCCCTGGCCTGGCCGGTGGAGGTGATCGGTGCCGAATGGGGCCGCTATGGCCGTGCCGCCGGGCCCCTGCGCAATGGCCTGCTGCTGCGCCGGGCCCTGGAAGAGGCCATCCCAGCCCAGGCCTCGGTGCTGGTGGTCGCCTTCCCCGGCGCCGCAGGCACTGCCTCCCTGGTGCGCCAGGCCCGCCATCTGATCGCCGCCGATGGCGGGCCGATCGCCCTGGTCGAGATCCAGCCGCCAGGGCCTGAGGGCTCCTAGGCCCTGCCTTCCGTTGTTTGTTTCCAGCCCTTTGCCCTAAGCCCATGTCCCGTTCCACCCCCGCCGCCCTGGCGACAGTCCCTACACAGCCCCTAGCCGTCCAGGCCCTAGGTCCAGCAGCACCAGTTCCAGCCACTCCCAGCCCAATTCCGAGCCTCTGGAACCTCGGCATCGAGGCCCAGGAGCTCACCAGTCGCATCGCTCGCTTGGCCGAGCAGCTGGAGGCCGATGAGCCCGAGCAGCAGCAGGCCGCCATTGCATCCCTAGAAGAAGCCCTCCTTATGGAGGAAGGCAACCGCGAGGCCCTGGCCCGCAAGGCCGATGCCACCTGCTGGGTGATCGATCACCTGCGCGCCCAAGGCAGCTACCGCCAGCAACAGGCCAAGCGTCTGGTGGAACTAGCCAAATGCGATCAACGCCGGGCCGATGCCCTTGAAAACACCCTGGTGTTCGTCCTCACCCGCCTGCAGCCGGCAGCCACCCGCTTCTCCTTCCCCCACCACGAACTCACCAGCCGCCGCAGCGAGGCCGTCGAGATCAGCGCCGAAGAGGAACTGGCCCCCGAGTGGCTGCGCATCACCACGGCCACAGCCCCCGATAAGGGGGCGATCAAGGCAGCCCTCAAGGCCGGCCAGCAGATCCAAGGCGCCCAGCTGGTGGCGCGGCGCAGCTGGTCGATCCACTGATCTAAGCCGCCCCTTATGGGGCCTCGATTCAGGGGCCCGGCGAAATAGCCAGGCCCATTTCCCTTCCGATCCATTCCGCCCAACGCTCCACCCCAGGCCATGACCAGCACCATCCCCACCACGAACGGATCCAGGCCAGTAGCTGCTGCCAGCCCGGTACAAAGGTCATCCGCCCTGCAGCTGCTGCGCAGACCAGAGACCGAGGCTCCTGTAACCCCGGAGGTCGAAAGGCAGGCCAGTCCCCAATTGCCCGATCTACCGGCCCATGCCTTAACCGCGCCATCAGGGCTGCTCTCCCCCGAGCAATCCGCCGCCCTGGCCGCTCCCCTCAACCGGGCAAACGTTCAGACCCGTTCCCAGGCAGGCCGTTCCCTGAACTACCTGGAGGGTTGGGTAGCGATCAGGGAGGCAAATCGCATCTTTGGCTTTGACGGCTGGCAGCGGGAAACGATCGAGCTGCGCTGCGTCTCTGAAAGCCAGCGCCCCATCGGCCGGGATCAGAAGCCCGGCTGGGGTGTCACCTACATCGCCCGGGTCCGCATCCGCCTGGGCAGCCAGGCCAGTGAGGCTCCCTCCCTCGTACGCGAGGGGAGTGGCGCCGGCCATGGCATCGACGTGGATCTCGGCATGGCCCATGAATCCGCCCTCAAGGAGGCCGAAACCGATGCCATGAAGCGCGCCCTGATGACCTTTGGCAATCCCTTCGGGTTGGCCCTCTACGACAAGCAGCAGCGGCAGGTCACCAGTTCGCTGCGGGAGGAGCGGGCGCCCCAGACCCAAGGCGTCTCAAGGCAAGGAGGTCAGCCCCAGCCAGTGGAGGAGACGAAGACGATCAGGCCTGAGGTGCAGGAATCGACTCTGGCTATCTCGCGGGCGGAGCCCGGCGCTGTTGGCCTGACGGCCCTAACGCCTGAGGTGATCCAGGAGCTCCATGGCGCCATCCGTGGCCTACCCCGGCCCCAGCTGGAGGAGCTGGTCACGGCCTTCCGGCAGCGCTTCCGTCTAGCTGAGGGTGCCTCGGTGGCGGCGGCGATCACCCAGAAGCAGCACCATGACTGGGTTGAGGCGTTCTTGGTACAGGTGGGGGGGAAAGCCGATATCTAGCGGCAAGGCCTACAGAGTTAGGTACTGGTAGGCCAGGCCCAGGTGCGGCAGGTCCCCGTCGCCAAAGGCCGAACCATCGGAGGTGTACCAGCAGGCCGGCAGCCGGGTCAGCCCTTGATAGCGGGTGGAGGTGGGCGGATCACAGCGCCAGCCGGTGGGGTCGCTGGGGTCGGCTGTCACCGGATGCAGGCACACCTCCATCCCCGTGGCCTGACTCTCGGCCTCAGTGAGCCGCAGGCTCTGGTAACTCCAGCGGTCGGGGGCATCGGCATCGCCGAGCAGTGAAGCGATCTGCTCGCGCACCGCCGCCTCAGTCCCGGGTTCCACCGGCTGAATCCCCTGATGCTGAGGCTCCTGCCAGTGGATGCGGCTTGACAAGCCTTGGCTGGAGGGCAGCTCCCAGTTCAGGGCGTCGGTTCTCGGCACCAGCTGCAGCCGGGGGAGGGAGAGGCGATCGCCTCGGCGCAGAGCCTCCTGCCGGTCCCCCTCACTCGGCCAGCTGTGATCAGGGGGAAGCACCAGCACCAGGGCAGCACCATCCCGCAGCACCAGCAAGTCGGCTGCGGCCAGGAACACGCCCAGGTCCGTCCCACGGCCATCCACGTCAGTGAGCACCGAGCTCAGGCTGGCGGGGAGGCTGATCCAGCTCCCCCGGCTGAGCATGCCGGCGTAGGTACGCAGGGCATCGCGAAAGAAGCCTGATGGCCGGGCGGCATCAAGGCGTTTGCGATAGGCGGTCTCCGGCTCCCGTTCCCCCTTGGGGAGGTAGTGCTGCTTGCGGCTGCTGCCGTCGGGGGCGGAGAGCAGGGCCCAGCAGTCGGCGGTGATCTGCAGAGAGGGCTGCAGCGCGTTCAGGGTGGGGTGCAGGGCCCATGGGGCGTGGCCTCGGGGGTTGGGGGCTGGATGCACGTACAAAGATCACAGCTGCTTGCTGTTGCCACCAAGACTGTTGAGGCTTGTGTTGCAGACCGAACAATCGGTTCTCGGACCCGTGAACCATGGCTATCGGGAGTGGAGCTGGCCTGAGGATCCTTATGCGAGCTGGACTATTAGCTATCGACCTCGCCATGGCCGAAATGGTTCTCGGACAGGAGTGGATTGAGCTCCGTGGTTCTCGGAACCAGCGAAGAATGAGTTAGGAAGACCTGCAGTGCTGTTTGCCCTATGATGGCGTCATGAAGGATTACAAAGAACTAAAACTGACAGGGACGCCTGAGTGCCAAAGCCGACTCCTTTCCGGTATCAGCACTGAGTCGTTCGACGGTTGGAAACGCAACCGCGCTCTTGAAGAAACTCTTCCAGCCGATGGTCTAAACTCAGGCTTTTATTGTTTTACCTGTGACGAACGGCCATCAAGAAGATCGGCAAATTTATGGCTAGCCCCTAAGCGGGGGGCAGAATATTATTATGTAACCAATATCATTCCCAATCAAGGCGATAGGCTAAATTATGATGACTACAATGTAATCCTGTCAAGTTTTGCTATTCGTCTACGAGCATCGCAATTTTCCAATAACGTTCAGATTATTGAGGAAGGTGGCACGCTAGTTCTGGATGCCTTTCTTTCGCAAGAAGCGTTAACATGCCTTCAGCGATTCTCGCGCACTGCCAACAAAGCCACAGGATCATCGCACCATTTGGACAAGGAACGCTGGTTCGCATTTATTGTTGCTGCTCATGTGGAGAGCTCAAGTTTAAATTCTAGCGACCTGCTTAGATGGTTGCTGGAGGAAGAACTATGGCCAGAAGATCAAGCGACAGAACTGATCATAGAGTACGAACAGCAAAGATCACTACTCGAGTACTACGATAAGACGAGGTAATGAATAGCCCCGTCGAAACGACATCAGATTTTAGGCCAATAGTAGGAGATCGAAGGTCGGCAATTGTAGTAGATGCTTGCGCTGCACTTGACTTGCTTCGGCTACCTAATCGTTCTCAGAGCCCACAGGCTGCAGCAAGAGCAATAAGCGCCTTGACAGCCATTACAAACGATGCAAACGATCCATCTGGGGGGTCGTTAGTAGTACTTCCTCCTCCAGTCCTGCTGGAAATCGCCTCCAACAAGGTGACTGTCATGGAGGAGCGGAAAAAGTCCATTACCAAGGCCATCAATAGTCTTATGATTTATCATGAGCTTCAGAAAGTGAGCCTCCAATCATCTTCAATTAATCTCCCGCTGGAAGAGCTTGAGCAAGTTGAGATCAAACTGGAGCAGGCTTTGCAGGAGCTTATTTCATGTGCGACAGTTCTCACTGAGAGCAATACTGCAATGTCGAAGGCTATGGAGCGAGTTGTTCGGAATGACGCGCCAGCGACCAAAGGAGGGCAAGCTAAAGACTGTATGATTGTAGAACATTTGCTTGAAGTTGCACCAAAGCTAACAGCGGCGGGCTGCCAGAAGATAGTCTTCATCTCGTCTAATACAAATGACTATTGCGAAAGTCCGCCTACAGTACGTGAGCCTTTGGCGACAGAGTTTTCGAGTTTAGGCATTTCGTTTGTTACATCTTGGGAATGGGCTCAACACGTTGCTTTCAGCTCCGAATATGCCTCCTAACATCAAGATTCAGCGGACGGGCCTAGCAATCCTTGCTATGTACACGAGCCAGTTCCCGCCGCTGATCTTGAGCGTTCGCCAGTCTGCCTGTGATCATTCGCATCTTTCGTGTCGAGATCGATCCAACCACGCGATCCGCCTTTGAGGCCGGGTTTCGGACTCTGTCTGTCGATGCCGTAAAGAAAGCGCCTGGCAATCTGTCGTGCGACATCGGCATGCCAACGCGATGGGCGCCGAACACCTACGCGATGATCAGCCGTTGGAGTGACGAAGATGCTCTGATTGCCTTCGCAGGGCCGGAATGGAACATGCCTGTGATCCCTTCCGGAATGGAGGCGTTCGGGAAGAATTGCTCCGTCGAGCACTATTGGATCGATGACACGCCCGCTGTCGAACCACCCGATGCAACGGACTCGCGATGAAGCCCAGCGGCGTGGATGATCCTGCGGCCACATGCCATTGATCTGGGTCGTCAATCCTGCTCCACAACCTCCATCGCCACCACCCGCTGACTGCAAGCCACCACAATCTCTCGCCACCGCTCTGCACTGACCCCCAACCGCTCAGGAACCTCCGCCGAAGCCGTCCCCAGCCTCAGCAACTTCTGCCCCCTGTCATGCAGCTCCCGCCAGGAGGCCGGCACCTGGATCAAAAAGCCCTTGTCGCGGAGGTAGTGATACACCTCCCCGTTGGCATAGGTGCGGGCGTAGGGCCGGAACGATCCACGCTCCGGTGAAAAGCGGCGAGCGGCCTGCAGGATGCCGAGCATGGCGATCTGATGCAGATCCTCCCGGGGGTGTCCGGTGCGCCTGGCGATGTTGGCCGCCACCCGTTCGGCGATGTCCTGATGCTGCAGGGCCAGGGCATTGGCGGCGGCATGGGGATTCACCGGCCGATGTCGCCGCGGGCGGGCCGGTGTGGCGACGGCATAGGTCTGGGGCCGATGCGGCGTTGTGGCCTGCGGCTGCGGTTGGGGCTGCTGATCCATGGCCTACCGGGAGAACACCATCGGCAGCGGCGCTGAGCTGTGGCCCCGCCCGCGCCAGTACTGCGCTTCAATCCAGAGCACGCCTTGGTAGAAGGCGTCCACTTGGTCGTCCACCCCGCCGCGGGGGGAGAAGGCCAGCAGCTCCTCGATCAGCGAGTCGGCCTTGCGGGCAAAGCGCACTTGGCCGGCTTCCACCAGGGGCGCCACGGCATGGGCGCGGGAGGCCTTGCTGCCCTTCGGTGGGATCGCGATCAGGCCCGGCACCTGACGCCGCAGGAGCTGGCAGACCGCCGAACCGTTGGCCGCGTCCTCGATCAGGACGGCGTGGGGCCACAGGCTCTGGCGGTCCAACGAGGCCAATAAGGACAGCAGGACTTGATCACCCCCGTTTTAGAAACTGCTTGCCCAAGCTGGCTTCTCCAAGCCGGTACCAAAAGCGCCCAGGGAGCCTTGTTGTCATCGACGACGTTGCTCTCTCCGGTTTCCCCTACTGACAACCGCCTCCACCGGCCCTAGTTCTTGATCAGAGGCCTCGACCAGGGCTGAGCGAGCCCAAGCCCTGCAACCGGCCCTAGGGCGTCCCATACGGGGCGCCCTTTTCAGTGGGATCAGCAGGATGTGTCCCGCGTCAGCCCCGTTGGCCAAATGGCGTCAATCAAGTTGGCCGGTGAGGGCTGTTGATCGTTCCCAGGTTGTCGCCTACGAGAACCTGGGGCTGGTGGCAGTCGAGGCGACACGAAAACTGAGCCACCCACTATCCAGAACCATTGCCAGCACTGGGTTTCCCTGATCGGGTGATTCCTTCTTTGCCAGGCTGCAGGTCATGACGTCCATTCCATGAGCCAGCGCCCCAGGCCACCGAGACATCTCCCTGTGGAGCCGATCGACCCAGAAGGCTGGGATAACGATCCTGGCCGCCCGCTCGGTCTACGCCTGCTGGCGCTACTCGGCGCTCTCTCCTTCCTGGCCTTGGGCATCAGCAGCGTGCTGCCACTCCTGCAGCGCCAAGGCCCCATCCCCGAGGGCACCGGCACCAAGACTCAGCCGCTCACTTGAGCAGCACCCTGTTAGCCAGCGAGTCCCAAGCAACCCTGCTACTCAGCCCCCCACCCCAAGCGCATCCGCAGCCGGACCAATGCCGATCGCCCCAGAACCGGCAGGGCCCCGCAAAACATGCCCCACTCCTCGGCCGTTGCAAGGATCAGGCCTGGCCGCTGTGCGGTCCTTGCAACAGCCTGCGGGGTGAGGCGCAAGAGCGGTGTCCCACGCCGTTTCTTCCATGGCGATCAGCAAGGCCCCCAGCTGCGAGATCCGCGCCCTGGTGATGCACGTCTATCCCGATGGCATCAAGGCCTTTGGCCATGAGCGCCTCGATGTCCCCCTGGGCCGTCGCGGTAAGCCGGTCAAAAAGGTCCGTTTCATGCCCATGGCCAAGGCCCATGAGCTAGCCCGCAAGCTGCAGGGCCGGGCCAATACCACCATCTCAGTGATCTAGGCCCAGGGGGCCCCGATGGGGCCCCTTTTCTTGGGACACCTGGTTGGCAAACCCATGGGCTGGGCCTCTCGCTCACTCCACCGATACCGGCGGCGGCCCTCCTCAGCTTGCGCGGCGGGCCAAGGGCTGACGCGAGGCGCTAACGCGCCCCTTGTCCTCGCCGCGCCGAGCTGGGCGGTCCTTTGCCTGCCTCCGCCATGGCAAGTCCGCTGTTTGTTCGCTCCACCCCCAAAGGGATCCTTTGGCGTGTCTCCTTGGTCCCTTCTGGTTCCAGGCGCTGGCTGGAAGTCGAGATCAGCAAGCTCGGCCAGCGCGGTCTGCTGCGCCAGCAGCGAGCCCTCTGGGATCTGGCAGCTGCCTGCTGGGATCGGGGCCGGCCACCCCTGGGGCTGCCAAAGGCAGTTGCGCTCCAGTTGGAGCAGGCGTTGGCTCATCACGATCACCAGGGTCCCTCTGCGGGCTGGCAGTTCTGTCCTGAATCCAGGCCCAGGGCTGTTATGCCCTTTCGGCGCCGGTCGGCCCATCTGGCAGAAGCCATCGGCGGCGGTCGCCGGGCCCTGCCGGCCCTCGTCCTGGCGGAGCTGATCGCCCCATCCAGGGCCAGGGCGGCTGAGGTACTCCTCGCCAAGGCCGCCTGAGCAGCTGGTTCCTGGGCAGCCGGCTAATCCTGGCTGCCCTCCACATCGCAAGGGGGGCTCTGCCCCCCCCCCCTAGCCCCTAGGGCCAGCAGGTTTGCGGGCGTAGCTGGCCAGGTACAGCTCGCTGGCGCTCATCGCCTGCAGGTTGGTGGCCTGGCCATTGCCATCGAATTCGGCGATTACCGAAGCTGGGCCCAGGCCGCCCCGCTGGTTGAAAAGGAACCCCAGCACTGGATGGGTGCGCAGGGTTTCGACATGGCTGGCGGCATCGAGGTTGCCGTGATCGCCCAGCAGCACGTTGCCCTTGGAGTCGATCGGTTCGAGCACATCGCGGCCATTGCTGCCGGTGGTGAGGCGGAACTCGGAGCCCACCTGCTTTTGGAAGATCTCAAAGAAGGAGCCGCGGTTATCGCCGCCGGCGCGGCCATCGGCATCGAGGAATAGCCGCTCCAACAGGCGCTCCTTGCGCAGGTTCAGCACTTCGGCCTGGGCCTCGTCCCGTTCCTTGGCAGCGGCCCTGACCTTGCGTTGGGCGGCGGCCTCCAGCTGGCGTTCGCGGCTGGCCAGTTCCCGCTCCAGTTCGACCTTTTGCCGTTCGGCGTCCTGGAGCCGCTCGTATTCATCGGGGTTGATCTTGGAGAACTCCTGCAGCTGGCGTTTCAGCACCCGGATGTCGTGCTCGAGCTGGTTGGTCTTGCGCCGTTCCGCCTTAAGGGCTTCTGGCACCTCGGAGCCCTTGGACTCGGGGAGGTCCACCGGTAGATCGTCGTCGGCCTCCAGGTCATCGTCCTGATCACCAGAGGGGTCGGTTCCGTCAAGGGGGTCAGCATCGGGGCCCTGGTCCTGGTTCGGCCATTGCTGCGGCTGGTTGTAGTGCTGCAGGGGCTGCCTGCATTGGTCGCCCTGGCCAGCAGGGTCAGCTGCGCCAAGGGCGCTGAAGTTGAAAAAGCGGCTCATCTGTCCACCCATCACGGCTGTGGTTGCTGCAGGTCCCCCATCCGGGCTGGACCTACGGGGGCTATTGCCAGGGCGGAGCAAAAGGGAGCCGCTGCCTACAACTCCGCCAACCCAACCACCCGCTGGGGCGGCAACAGCACCCAGCCACCCAGCGACAGCGGATCGCCTGGTTCTACTAGGGGCACTAGCAGTTCCATCCCCACCGCCAAGGAATCCGCTACGCCTATGGCCGGCAGCTGGATCGTCACCCCCGCCGGCAAGGGCGCCGACGCCGGATAACGCGCCAGCTGGGGATTGAACAGGCGCAGGGCACTCACCGTTTCCTGCTGGCGGCTCGCCAGGTTGGCGAGGGTGTCGCCATCAGCCACCAGGTGGGGAAACGACTGCATCAAAGCCGGATTGTCCTGGCGCAGGGATCCGGTGCTGGTGCCATAGCACCCCGCCAGTCGGTACAGCGAATCCCCCTTGGCCGCCGTAACGGCCTTGAGGTCCTGCAGCTCCGGGTTCACTTGACGCAGGGCCTCAATCGTCGTGCCGTAGCGAGCCGCCAGCAGCGCCAAGCTGTCGCCGGGGCCAATCACCTGCACCCGGTTGGGCTTGATCGCCACCGTGATCGCCTCACCCAGCTCCGCATGCAGCAGCGCCCCAATCCCACCGGGGCCATAGGCCGCCCCCACCAGCAGCAGCGACACCCCCGCCAGCACGGCCCGCGGTTGGTCCGGCAACGACCCCGGTGTCGTCAGGCCGTTCAGATCGCCAAACCAGCAGAGGCCCTCGGATGGCACCTCGATCGTGGAGCGGCGGCCAGCCTCCGGTTCATCCAGCACCGCCCGCAGGCCAGGCTCCTGCCACGGGAGTTCCTTCGCTAACCAATCCCAAGGCTCCGTTGTCCTTGCCGGCAGCAAGGCCGCCCGACACAAAAATCCCTCACACAGGATGTCGCCGGTATCGATTCCAGGCCCGTTGTCGCGGCTGGAGATCAGATCCACTTGCTTCAAGGAAACCTCCCAGCTCTGGCGGGCGACCGGCTTGGCAGTCATGGCCCCCGGGTAATCGAGCTGGTGCAGCAGCAAGCGGGCATTGGCCACGCTCTGCAGCGCTGGGGTCGCCATTAGCTGCGCTCCAGCCGGCCTTGAAACCGTGGCGGCGCCTGGGGTTGCCACATCCGCAGAGCCGGCAGCACCAGCAGCAACGCCTCCACCTGCCGCCGCCGCTGGGCCGCCAGGCTCGGACCCTGGCTTTCCGGCAAGGCGTATTCAGTCGCCACCTCCTCGATCAGCAGCTCGGTGGCGAACTCGATTACATCCAGCTTTCGTTTGGGCAGCTCTGCTGGCACAGGCGCAGCGGCCCCCTTGCGGCTGGTCTTGATCACCACCGGTTCTGCAGCCACCGGGGCAGAGGCCAGTTGCTGGTCGATTGCGGCGATCCGCTCCAGGCACCCCACGGCGACGGCAATACCGGCCGGGTAGTCCCGCTCCAGCTCTGCCATCGCTCTCCCGATCGCCCCAATCGAGGCCGCGCTCACCGGGATGCCCAGGGCAGCGCGGATCGCCTCCAGATCCCCGGCTCGCCAGCTGCTCGCAGCTCCTGTGCTCATGGCAACGCCCCCTGCCCCACCGGGTTCACCTGGCCCGGCGCCGCGCTGATCGCCAGTTGCTGGCGCAGTTCGTCACGGCTGATCACGCCCCGGGCCTCCAGCTCCAGCCACTCGCCCACGCTCGGCTGGGGCCGCACCGGTGGCGTCATCGGCGTCACGGTCAGCGAGATTCCAGCCCCGAGGGCCAGCGTCTCACTGCTCTGGCGGCACCAATGGGCCAGTAGCGACGAAAAGATCGAGCTCTTCTGGGTCGCCAGCGATTGCAGCAAGGCATAGGCCTGGCCAGCGCAGAGCGAAATCTCGGTGTCGCTGCGGCCGGCCCCCCGGGTCTGGGTCGGCACCAACGCATCGCGGTGCATGGTTTCATCCAGCAGGGTCAGATAGGCCCGGTGTTCCGCCAGCGACTGGGCCCGGATCTCCTTCCACTGGAAGTCAGCCCCCTCCGGCAGGTCCATAAACGTGCTGGTCGAAAGGGTCAGCTGTTCCGGCTGGCGGCCGGCGCCGTCTTCGTCGCGCTGGTAGCCGAATTGGTCCACCAGGCCGGTGCGTACCCCCACCGGCAGGGCGCAGCGGGAGAGGAGGTCTTCGTAGTCGCTCTTAAGCCGGTAGTGGTTCAGGTACTGGTTGGCCAGGCCCAGGTGGGGGAGATCTCCCTCTCCAAAGGCCGCCCCATCGGCGGCGTACCAAACCGCTGGCAGCAGCTGCTGGCCTGGGAGCACCAGAGGCTTGCCGAACCGTTCGGCCCGGTAGCCAGTTAGTTCTGTTGGACATGCCACGGCCCGGTAGTTACTGAATTGCAGGCCCCCCGGTTGCAGCAGGGCCTCCCGGTAGATCCACCCCTCCGGGGAATCGGGCTGCTCTAGAGGGGATCCCGGGCCCAGAAGGTGAACGGCCAACCCGCCAGCTAGCTGGGGGTCGGACCCTTTGGCCGGGGCCTGACCCTGACTACACCGCTCCCGCCAGCGGATCCGTTGCGGCAGGCCGTCGCCATTAGCCAGCTGCCAGTCCAGGCAATCGCGCCTTGGCACCAAGGCCAACCGCGGCAAGGACAACCGATCACCGCGCCGGATCGCTTCTTGCCGGTGCCCTTCTGAGGGCCAGCGGTGTTCTGCCGGCAGCACCAGCACCAGGGCGCCGCCATCGCGCAGCACCAGTAGATCGGCCAAGAACAAAAACACGCCCAGGTCCGTCCCCAGGCCATCCACATCGCTGAGCACTCCTGCCAGGGAGCCCGGCAGCTCACGCCACTGCACCGAAGCCAGCATCCCGGCGTAGGTGCGCAGGGCATCGCGGAAAAAACCGCTCGGCCGGGCATTGGCTAGCCGCTGCTGGTAGGCGGCTTCTGGCTCCTTGCTGCCCTGAGGCAAGTACAGGCCCCTTCTTGACTGGCCACCAGTGCCATCAAGCAGGTTCCAGCAGTCGGCCACCAGCTGCAGCCGGTCCTGCAACGCCACCAAGGTCGGGTGGGGCTGCCAGGGCAATGCCCCGGGACCGCCACCTTGCATGCGCTGCTCAGCCGCCTGGGCCTGGAGCTCATCAGGGCTCAGTGCCCGCCAGCGGTTGCGGCGGCGAGGGCGGCTCGGGTTGCTGCGCGGCAACGGGGCTGGGGTGGCTGGGGGCTATTGCCACCCCGCTTTATGGCCAGCCACCAGGCGAGCTGTAATTCCATCCCATCTCTATCGCCCTTAAAAGGACCCGATCGCGGAGCGTGAATGGGCGTGGCAGTGGGTCTTCCCCAAGCAGAACCGCTGGCGCGACAGAGAATCCGGTGCCCAGGGCCGCCACCATCTCGATCCGAGCGTGGTGCAGAGGGCTGTGCTCGAGGCCGGTGTGACGAAGGCGGCCAGCTGGCACACCATCCGCTATGCGTTCGCGACACACCTGCTGGAACGGGGCCAGGCCATCCACACCATCCAGGAGCTACTCGGCCACAAGGATGGGAGCACCAACATGATCTACACGCATGTGCTTAACCGTGGTCCGGTCGGGGTACGAAGCCCAGTCGACATTCTGTAACCGGCCGAACAGTTAGTTCTCGGACCCGTGAACCACGGGTAGCTTGGTATAGCGTTCAGGATGACCCGTTGCAGGACAAGGAGTTGCAGGGCATGACCCACTGGATGCCTCAGTGGTTCTCGGACGAGAACGGCCGGCAGGCTCTGGTTCTCGGAACCGTCCAATAAAAAGTTAGACTTACCTCATAGGAACCAGTCATGCCTGAAAAGCCTCAGCGAAAGACACCAGCACGAAAAAGCGTGGGGACAACCCATGCCGGAGTCCAGGAGGAGATAGCACGTATTAATCAGCCCTTGGATTCCGATCTTGTATCTAGGAGCTTAGCGGCTGCCATGCCAACCGCCTCTGCACTCGCTGATATTGCACGTATTTATAAACCCTTGGATTTCGATCTTGTATCTCGAAACTTAGCGGCTGCCATGCCAAGCACGTCTGCACTAGCTGATGCGGCCAAAAGTATCAGTAGCGCATCTCGCATGTGGGCTGATATTGCTACGACCCTTGATTGGACGAAGTCAGCTCGACTTCATTCAGAAGCACTTCGCGCTATGAATATCTCATCCACGATACAACGCCAGAATGAGGCTCTTCGGGCAGTGGACTGGGATGTAGACAGGCTAAGGAATGCTCTGCCTTCAACAATGCAGACACGTGAATCCGAGGAAGATGCCGATAATGGCCTTGAAAGTGAGATTCGAAGATTAACTGAAGAGATAGAGATCCAGAGTGGTGCGCTTACTGCTGGAGAGGTGAACCGATCTCGCCTCCAACAACTCATCACCGAGCGTGACGACAATATTACAAAGTTGGAATTAAAGCTGCGGCTGGCCTTTCTTCTTCATCAGGTTCATCCTGCAGCGCAGAGTCTATTAGAAGCTGACAACTCTTTCAGGGACAGCTTTGAAGCCAAGGACTGCTGGGGATTTGTTTTATCAGTTGATATCCGACGCTCAACCGAATTGATGCTAAAAGCGCGTAAGCCCGAAAAGTATGCAGAGTTTGTTGCTCAGTTAACTCGCCAGCTAATTAAAGAGATCCTTGAGTCATTTGGTGTATTCGACAAGTTCACTGGCGACGGCATCCTTGCATTCTTTCCCGATTTCTATAGTGGTAAGGACGCCGGCTTTCATGCAGCCTCAGCAGCATTGCGGTGTCATCAGATATTTCAGAGCCACTATCGAGAACATCGTACCAGTTTCATCTCGATCCTTCAAGATACTGGCCTTGGCATTGGGATTGACTATGGAAGGCTTCATCTTGTACAGGTATCCGGTGCGCTCACCGTGGTCGGACCTCCTGTTGTCTATGCGTGCCGCCTAGGCGGAGCTCCAGCAGGTTCAACATATATCAATCAGCCAGCGTATGAAGAGTTAAGCAATAACTACGGGAACTATCTACATTTTGAAGAAACAAGTCTCGACCTAAAGCATGAAGGAGGAATCTTGGCATATCAGGTCACTGCCACAGCCAAGTCTTTTGACCCACAACAGCCAGAGTGGATTAATTCTAGTACTCTTGATGATGATGCCAAGAGCGGCTAGCGTACCTATTAGACGCCTAACATCCAGATACAGAAGATGGGAGCAAGTGCTTCTTGTCAATCGATAGGCTCCTGCCCGCTTCTGATCTTGAGCGTTAATCCACAGCAACCTCCTCCACCCCAAAAGCCACCACCCGCACACTGCAGGCCCCACAAATCTCCCGCCACCGCTCTGCCCTGATCCCCAACCGCCCAGGCACATCGGTGGCATCCACCCCCTGCCGCAACAGTTTCTGCCCGCTGGCGTAGAGATCCCTCCAGGTCGGCGGCACCTTGATCGCATAGCCGTGGTCGCGCAGGTAATGGGTGATCTCACCGTTGGCAAAGGTGCGCCCGTAGGGCCGGAACTGGCGCCCACCGCTGCCGTCAAAGCGCTGCGCGGCCTTGAGCAGTCCGATCATCGCCAGCTGGCGCAGGTCATCAAACGGATGGCTGGTGCGCCGGGCAAAGTTGCCGGCAATCCTGTCGGCCAGGTCACCATGGGCCAGGGCCAAGGTATGGGCAGCGGCATGGGGATGGACCGGCCGCTGGCGCCGGGGCCGCGGGTGAGGCGCTTGTGGTTGCTGATGGGGCCTGTGGGATGGCCGGGTAGGCGATGCACCGGAGCACCCCGCGGAGCCACAGCGAGTGCCGGGAGTACGGCCCCGGCACCTCTCGCCACCGGGCCGTTGACAGACCTGGACCTCCGTTTGAAAGGCCAGTACCAGCTGGATCGCTTCCATCAGCGCGACAGCAACAGAGGCATCGGCCCCTGCTTGAGGCCCAGGCCCCGCCAGTAGCGGGCCTCCAGCCACAAGGCCCCATGGCCAAAGGCATCCACCAGGTCCTTGCTGCCCTTGGGAAAGCGCGGCAGTTCCTCCACCAGGGGAGAGGCGCGGTGGTGAAAGCGCACCTGGCCGGCCTCCAGCAGAGGGGCCACCGCATGGGCCCTGGAATCCTTGCTACCCCGGGCCGTAATCGGCAGCAGGCCCGGCACCTTGCGCCGCAGCAGCTGCAGCACCGCCGGGCCGTTGGCGGCGTCCTCAATCAGCACCGCATCTGGCTTGAGCCCCTGCTGCTGCAAGGCCGCCAGGGAGGCCAAAAGGAACTTCACCGTCTCCGGCAGGCCAAAGCGATGGCGGGCCGCCCAGAGCACCTCGATCTCCAGCTCCCTGACGGGAGAGGCGATGGGCCTGCCTTGGGGGTTAGGGCTTTGCTCGCTTTTCGGATCGGGGTGCAGCAGGCCCATCAGCACAAAGCCGCAGTGGTCGCTGTCCTCTTCCCCCTTGAACGACAGATCACAGCTCAGGATCAGCGGGCCGTAGTGGCGCTGGCCCCGGCGCTCAAACGGCGGCCGGATCCAGGCCCGCAGGAAGATCGACCCTGCCGCTGGTGAGGGCCGCTGCTGGTACAGGGCCTGCCACCAGTAGGAGCCCAGCCGGGCCCGAATCTTGAGCAGTTCGCCCAGTGGGAAGCGTTCCGGGCAAAGGGCCTCGCCCGGCTTACGCCAGTCGCGCACCAGCGTGCAGGTGGGTGGGAACGTTGGCCGATCCTCTGGCGGTTCAGCGATCGCCGGTAGGTCCAGCACCTGCCAGTGCTGGGGGGCCTCGCCCCGTTCCTGCTCCAGCAGCCAGGCCACCACGTCCTGGTGGTCCCAGCGGGTCAGCACGATCACCTGGGCCGACAGGTTCGGCACCAGTACCCCCTTGTGGTCCTCCACTTCTGCCGGTTCGGCCCGGGTCAGCCACACCGAGCGCAGCCAGTCGATCAGCCGCT
>CAMAPJ010000053.1 GCA_945860085.1 Synechococcus sp. UW140
ACCTCCGGCCCTCGATGCCCACGATTCAGCAGCTGATCCGCACCGAGCGGCAGCGCCTCACCCGCAAAACCAAGTCCCCGGCCCTGCGCGCCTGCCCAGAGCGCCGCGGCGTGTGCACCCGCGTGTACACCTCCACTCCCAAGAAGCCCAACTCGGCCCTGCGCAAGGTGGCCCGGGTTCGGCTCACCTCCGGCTTTGAGGTCACCGCCTACATCCCAGGCATTGGCCACAACCTCCAGGAACACTCCGTGGTTCTGATCCGCGGCGGCCGCGTCAAGGACCTTCCCGGCGTGCGATACCACATCATTCGCGGCACCCTCGACACCGCGGGCGTCAAGGATCGGCGCCAATCCCGCTCCAAGTACGGCGCCAAGACTCCCAAGTCCTGATCCCCCGTCCGTTTTCTCCCCGTCCCTGACGTCCACCCTCCTGGTTTATGTCCCGCCGCAACGCCGCTGAGAAGCGCCCGGTTCTTCCCGACCCCCAGTTCAACAGCCGTCTGGCCTCCATGATCGTGGCCCGGCTGATGAAGCACGGCAAGAAATCCACGGCGCAACGGATCCTGTCCGACGCCTTCAGCCTGATCAACGAGCGCACCGGCTCCGATCCCCTCGAGCTGTTTGAAACCGCTGTCCGCAACGCCACCCCCTTGGTGGAAGTGCGGGCCCGTCGGGTCGGCGGCGCCACTTACCAGGTCCCGATGGAAGTGCGCCAGGAACGGGGCACCGCCATGGCCCTTCGCTGGCTGGTGAACTTCTCCCGTTCCCGCAACGGACGCAGCATGTCCCAGAAGCTGGCCGGTGAATTGATGGATGCCGCCAACGAGGCTGGCAGCGCCGTGCGCAAGCGCGAAGAGACCCACAAGATGGCCGAAGCCAACAAGGCTTTCGCCCACTACCGCTACTAAGACGCCTACAGGCCCCTGGGCGGGTCCACCACCCCCCACATTGGCCTGTAGAATCACTTCCGTTTTTTCAAGACAACACCTTCGGAGATCTTCCCCGTGGCCCGCGCCTATCCCCTGGAACGAGTCAGAAATATTGGGATTGCGGCCCATATTGACGCTGGCAAAACCACAACCACCGAACGAATCCTGTTCTATTCCGGGGTCGTCCACAAGATGGGCGAAGTCCATGACGGCGGCGCCGTCACCGACTGGATGGCCCAAGAGCGGGAACGTGGTATCACGATCACCGCAGCGGCCATTTCCACCAGCTGGAAAGACCACCGCATCAACATCATTGACACGCCTGGGCACGTCGATTTCACCATTGAGGTGGAGCGCTCGATGCGGGTGCTGGATGGCGTGATCGCTGTCTTCTGCGCCGTTGGTGGTGTGCAACCCCAATCGGAAACCGTATGGCGGCAAGCCGACCGCTACAAGGTGCCGCGGATGGTGTTCGTCAACAAGATGGACCGCACCGGCGCTGACTTCCTCAAGGTCAATGCCCAGATCAAGGATCGCCTGCGGGCCAATGCCGCCCCGATCCAACTGCCGATTGGCGCTGAGGGTGAACTCAGCGGCATCGTTGATCTGGTTAAAAATAGGGCCTTCATCTACAAAGATGAGCTCGGCAAGGATATCGAAGAAGTCGATATCCCCGAATCAATGGTGGAAGAGGCCGCCCTCTGGCGCGCCAGCCTGATGGAAAGCGTCGCCGAAACCGATGAAGAGCTTCTTGAAGCCTTCCTTGAAAACGGCGAACTCACTGAAGCGCAATTGCGCGTTGGTATCCGCACCGGCGTGCTTAAGCACGGCCTGGTGCCGATCCTCTGCGGCTCGGCTTTCAAGAACAAGGGTGTGCAGCTGCTGCTTGATGCGGTGGTCGATTACCTACCTGCCCCCTACGACGTGCCGCCGATCCAGGGCCTGCTGCCCGATGGCACTGAAGCCATGCGCCCTCCCGAGGACAGCGCTCCTTTCAGCGCCCTGGCCTTCAAGGTGATGGCCGATCCCTTCGGCAAGCTCACCTTCATTCGGATGTACTCGGGCGTGCTGCAAAAAGGCAGCTACGTCTTGAACTCAACCAAAGATAAAAAAGAGCGAATCTCCCGCCTGATTATCCTCAAGGCCGACGAGCGCGAAGAGGTTGACGAGCTGCGCGCCGGCGATCTTGGTGCCGTCTTGGGCCTCAAGGACACCACCACTGGCGACACCCTGTGTGTCGACTCAGACCCAATCATCCTCGAATCCCTGTTCATCCCCGAACCGGTGATTTCGGTGGCTGTCGAGCCGAAGACGAAGGGTGACATGGAGAAGTTGGGCAAGGCCCTGCAATCCCTGTCCGAAGAGGATCCCACCTTCCGGGTTCGTACCGATCCGGAAACCAACCAGACCGTGATTGCTGGGATGGGCGAGCTCCACCTGGAAATTCTGGTGGACCGCATGATGCGCGAATTCAAGGTGGAGGCCAACATCGGTGCTCCCCAGGTGTCCTACCGGGAAACCATTCGCGGCAAGGCCAAGGGCGAAGGCAAATTTGCCCGCCAAACTGGTGGTAAAGGCCAATATGGCCACGTCGTAATCGAGATGGAGCCCGGCGAGCCTGGCACCGGCTTCCAATTCGTCAACAAAATTGTGGGCGGTATCGTCCCCAAGGAATACATCGGACCGGCCGAAGCCGGCATGAAGGAAACTTGCCAATCCGGCGTGATTGCTGGTTTCCCGATGATCGATGTCCGGGTCACCATGGTGGATGGGTCCTACCATGACGTTGACTCTTCGGAGATGGCGTTCAAGATCGCCGGCTCCATGGCCTTCAAGGACGGCGTCAAAAAGTGCAACCCAGTACTTCTTGAGCCGATGATGAAGGTCGAGGTGGAGGTTCCTGAGGACTACCTCGGTTCCGTCATTGGAGACCTCTCCTCCCGCCGGGGCCAAGTCGAGGGTCAATCCGTCGACGATGGCCAATCCAAAGTCCAGTCCAAGGTTCCCTTGGCTGAGATGTTCGGCTACGCCACCCAGCTCCGATCCATGACCCAGGGTCGGGGTATTTTCTCGATGGAGTTCAGCCACTACGAGGAAGTTCCTCGCAACGTTGCTGAAGCCATCATTTCCAAGAATCAGGGCAATTCCTGATCTTTCCCCAACCCAAACCAACCCCCCCGATTCTTTCCTTCCATGGCACGCGAGAAGTTCCAGAGGAACAAACCTCACGTCAACATCGGCACCATCGGCCACGTTGACCACGGCAAAACCACCCTGACCGCCGCCATCACCAACGTGCTGGCGTCCCAAGGCATGGCCAAGGCACAGGCCTACGACGAAATCGATGGCGCTCCCGAAGAGAAAGAACGGGGCATCACGATCAATACAGCCCACGTTGAGTACGAGACGATTAATCGTCACTACGCCCACGTGGACTGCCCGGGTCACGCCGACTACGTCAAGAACATGATCACCGGTGCCGCCCAGATGGACGGCGCCATCCTCGTGGTGGCCGCCACTGACGGCCCCATGGCCCAGACCAAGGAGCACATTCTCCTGGCCAAGCAGGTGGGCGTCCCCGCCCTGGTGGTGTTCCTGAACAAAAAGGACATGGTCGACGACGAGGAAATCCTCGAGTTGGTCGAACTGGAAATGCGTGAGCTGCTCAGCAGCTACGACTTCCCCGGCGATGACATCCCCGTGGTGGCCGGCTCTGCACTTAAGGCCCTCGAATACATCCAGTCCGGCAAGAAAGCCGTGCGCGGTGAAGACGAGTGGGTCGACAAGATCCTCGACCTGATGGATGCGGTTGACGCCTCTATCCCCGAGCCCGAGCGCGAAATCGACAAGCCCTTCCTGATGGCTGTTGAAGACGTGTTCTCGATCACCGGTCGCGGCACCGTCGCAACCGGCCGAATTGAGCGCGGCAAGGTGAAAGTTGGCGAAACCGTCCAGATCGTTGGCATCCGCGACACCCGCGAGACCACCGTCACCGGCGTGGAAATGTTCCGCAAGCTGCTTGATGAGGGCATGGCTGGCGACAACGTCGGCCTGCTTCTGCGCGGCATCCAGAAGGAAGACATCGAACGCGGCATGGTACTGGTCAAGCCCAACTCGATCAAACCCCACACCAAGTTCGAAGGTGAGGTCTATGTGTTGAAGAAAGAAGAAGGGGGCCGCCACACTCCTTTCTTCGCTGGCTACCGGCCCCAGTTCTACATCCGTACCACGGATGTGACCGGCCAGATCACCGCCTTCACCGCCGATGACGGCACCAACGTGGAAATGGTGATGCCCGGTGATCGCATCAAAATGAGTGCTGAACTCATCTGCCCGGTCGCCATCGAACAGGGCATGCGCTTCGCCATCCGCGAAGGCGGCCGCACCATCGGTGCCGGCGTTGTGTCCAAGATCGTTGCCTGAGGCCGCTTAGGCCCCGGGGGTGGTGGTAATCCCACCACCCCTTTTGCACCTGGACAATCCGATTCCGGTTTGGCCCTACCCGGCCAGCCCCTGGATCTTGAGCTGCACGAGCCGCCAGGCCCTTGGGGCCTTCGGAGCTCCTGGATCTGCTCCCCCCCGCTCCCCTCTGACTTCCCCCATGTCCAGCCCCATCTCCCAGCAGAAGATCCGCATTCGCCTAAAGGCGTTTGATCGCCGCATGCTCGATCTGTCCTGCGAAAAAATCATCGAAACCGCCGATCACACCGCTGCCACGGCCATCGGCCCGATCCCTTTGCCCACCAAGCGCAAGATCTACTGCGTGCTGCGCTCGCCCCACGTGGACAAAGATTCCCGCGAGCACTTCGAAACCCGCACGCACCGCCGCATTATCGACATCTATAGCCCTACGGCCAAAACCATTGACGCCCTGATGAAGCTGGATCTCCCCAGTGGCGTGGATATTGAAGTCAAGCTCTGAACCCCAGCGCTCGGATCCAGCAAAGGCCCAGGCACCAGTTCCCTTCGGCTGACGACCCAGCCAGTAAAACGGCACACCCCCAGGCTGGCTCCCAGAAGCCAGCCTTTTTGCTGCCCGGCTATTGATGCCGCTGGACAAGGAGCTGTTGATCTGGCCAACGAACGCCCCGAAAGACCCGTTGACTGGGCGATCTTCCTAGGATCCCTGCAAGCAAATGCCGCCAGCCCAGGCGCTGCTTCATTCACCTCTATCCACCCCCAGGTTGCCGCCGTGACCCATCTGGCCGTGAGGGAACTGCCACTCTTCCCCCTGCCGGATGTGGTGCTGTTCCCCCAGGAAGTCCTGCCCCTGCATATTTTTGAACCGCGCTATCGGATGATGCTGCGCTCCGTCCTGGAAACGGATCGGCGCTTCGGTGTGGTTCGCTGGGATCCCCAGACCAAAACCATGGCGACAGTCGGCTGCTGCGCCGAGATCCTGCAGTGCCAGAGCCAGGATGATGACCGCAGCAACATCGTCACCCTGGGCCAGCAACGGTTCCGCGTGCTTGAAGTGATACGCGAAGCCCCCTTCAGGGTTGCCATGGTCAGCTGGATCGAGGACGAGAGCCCCGATCAGCATGAGCTCCTCACCGAACTGGCCGCTGATGTGACCAAGGCCCTCAAGGACGTGGTCGATCTCACCGGCAAGTTGGTCGGTAAAACCACCTCCCTGCCCAGCGACCTGCCCGACCTGCCGCGCGAGCTCTCTTTTTGGATCGGCTCCCACCTTGGTGGTCCTGTAGCCGACCAACAACAGGCCCTGTTGGAAATCACCGACACCGGCGAACGGCTGCGGCTCGAATACGACCTGCTGGACCAGACCCGACGCCAACTGGCCGCCCGCACCGTTCTTAAAGACACCTTTCAGCAGTTTGGCGAGGAGGATCCCAGCCAGACCCGTGATGACCTAGCCGACGACCTTGGGGATGGCATGGGCGACGGGGTCGGCGCCGATGAGGACTGGAACCGCTGATCCAACCCCGTTCCTCCCCCAGACAGGCTCCGCGTTCCGTTTGCCCATGCCCGCTTTAACTCTCCCCCCCTGGGTGCTCCTGGGCCCCCTGCTCTTGGTCCTTGCCGGGGCCTTGCTGCTGTGGCAACGGCGCGATCGCCATTTCGTCAGCAGCACCACGGTAGCCGAGGCCTACGACCGCTGGACCGCCGATCGTCTGCTCGAACGGCTCTGGGGCGACCATGTCCACCTCGGCTATTACACAAAACGCCCCCGGAGCAAAGCAACCGCTTCTGGCCGCACTCCGATAGGCGGGGCCGTGGATTTTCGCCAGGCCAAGGTGGATTTCGTCCATGCCCTGGTGCGCTGGAGTGGTCTCGATCAATTACCGCCCGGCAGCAAGGTGCTTGATGTGGGCTGCGGCATTGGCGGTAGCGCCCGGATTCTGGCCCGCGACTACGGCCTCGATGTCCTCGCCATCAGCATCAGCCCGGGCCAGATCCAGCGGGCCCGCGAGCTCACGGAACCAGGCCTGAGCTGCCGTTTCGCCGTTATGGATGCCCTCGATCTCGACCTGGCCGATGCCAGCTTCGCGGCAGTCTGGAGCGTCGAGGCCGGCCCCCACATGCCCGATAAGCAGCGCTTTGCTGACGAACTGTTACGGGTGCTCGAACCCGGCGGCTGTCTGGCCGTGGCCGACTGGAACCGGCGTGACCCGGCCGTGCGACCCCTCGATTGGCGCGAGCGCTGGGTGATGCGCCAACTCCTCGACCAATGGGCCCACCCCGAGTTCGCCAGCATTGCCGGGTTTGCCCGCAACCTGCTCGCCAGTCCCTATGGCAAGCCCGACGCGGGCGAAGGAGCTCAACTCAGTCTCGAGACCGACGACTGGACCCAGGAAACCCTGCCGTCCTGGATCGATTCAATCCTGGAGGGGTTGCGCCGTCCTGGCCAGGTACTCAGCTTGGGCCCGTCCGCCGTGCTGCAGGGGCTGCGCGAAACTCCCACCCTGCTGCTCATGCATTGGGCTTTCGCCACCGGCATGATGCAGTTCGGCGTCTTCCGCGCAAGCAAGCCCAAGCTCGACAAGCCTTCCCTTTGCGCTGATTCCCTCAGGCCTGCTCCTCGTTGACCTGATCAAGGGGATAGGCCCCAAAGAAGGCCAGGTGCTGGCACAGGGGCTTAAGCACGGCCAGGGTCTGCTCCAGGTGTTCAGCCGATCCGGCGGGCAGCTCTAAATCAACGAAAAAGATGTATTCACCCATCTCCCGTTTGGAGGGCCGCGATTCGATGCGGCTCATGTTGAGGCCAAGCCGGGCAAAACAGCCGAGGGCCTCAAGCAGGGCGCCGGGCTGGTTCGAATGCAGCGAGAAGGCCAGGCTGGCCAGGGGGCCTTCTCGGGGACTGGTGCCCCGATTGAGCAACAGGAAGCGGGTGCAGTTGCCGACGGCATCGTTGATCGGATAAGCCAAAACCTCGAGGCCGTGCTTGCTGGCAGCTGGCAATGAGGCGATCGCTCCACGAAAACTGCTGCCTGCCACCATGCGGGCAGCATCGGCCGTGGAGGTGGTGGGCAGCTGCAGGGCCCGGGGGAGATGGTCGCCGAGCCACTGGCTGCACTGGGCCAGGGCCTGGGGATGGGACAGCACCTCACTGATGCCCTCAATCGGACCACTGCCCACCAGGGCATGGCGAATCGGCAGCACTAGGGCCCGGGCCACCCGCAGATCAGGGTGCTCCCAGAGGGCATCCAGGCAGGCCGTCACGCCCCCTTCAACAGAGTTTTCCACCGGGACCACCGCCGCGTCACAACGACCTTCGGCCAGGGCCTGAACCACGGCACGAATGCCCACTTGGGGTAGGAACTCGGGCTCGTTCCAGCCCTCTAGGGCCGCCAGCCGCACGGCGGCCTGCTCGCCGTAGGTACCGGCCGGTCCAAGGAAGGCAAGACGCATGGGCGGAAACGGGGACCGAGCTCGATAGGATCATGCCGCGCCGGGCCCCAGTGATGCCCCTGGCATTTAGTGCCTGCCAAAAGCTCCAGTTACCTGTTGACGCCAACGCCAACCGTCTGCCCGCCTACCTCAACCAGGAGGATCGGGTGGTAGGAGCCCTGCTCGATCCCAGCCAGCTCGAGCCCCTGGGCCCGGGTCATTACCGCTACACGGTCACCAAGCTGCAGGTCTTCCAGCTGCAGATCCAACCTGTAGTGGAGATCGTGGCGGTGACCGAACCGCAGAGCATCCTGCTGCAGGCAAGGGATTGCGAATTGGAAGGCTTGGGGATCGTCGATGACTTTCGCCTCACCCTGGAATCCCACCTGGAAGCCACGGCCACGGGCCTGGAAGGGGAGGCGCGCCTATCGGTCAGCGTCAGCCAGCCACCACTACTGCGCCTAATTCCAGCGGCTGTGCTGGAAGCCACCGGCCGCTCCCTGCTTGCCGGAATCCTGCTCAGCATCAAGAACCGCGTCGGCCAGCAGCTGCTGGCCGACTTCGAGGCCTGGTGCTTAGACGCGCCGGCCTGATGACCCCAAGGATCCGCCTGGGCCGAACCCCGGCCTGCCTCTGGCTCAATCAGCTGGAAGTCTCAACCGGCAACACCCGCCTCAGAAAAGAGCGGCGATGCAGCGGCGTCGGACCCAGCAACTCCAGGCCCCGGCGATGCAAGGCGGTGCCGTAGCCGGCGTGGCGCTCCAGGCCATAGCCCGGATAGCGCTCGGCGAGCCGGACGATCAGGGCATCTCGGGCCACCTTGGCGATCACGCTGGCGGCGGCGATGGCGGGGCTATGGCTATCGCCACGCACCAGGCAGCGTTGCGCCCCCTGCCAACAGCGCAGCGGCAGGATCCCATCCACCAACACCAGCGACAGCTGGGAGCTGAGCCCGGAGCTCAAGCGCTGCAGGGCCCGCAGCATCGCCCATTCGGTGGCGAGCCGAATGCCATGACGATCGATCTCGGTGGCTGAGGCCTGACCCAGGGCCCAGCCCGCGGCCAGCTGACTGATCAAGGGCACCAGCTGCTGCCGGCGCCGGGGCGAGAGGGCCTTGCTGTCGGTGAGGCCTGCGGCGCGCAGAGGTCCGGCAGCCCCAGGGGGCAGCACCACCGCCGCCGCAAACACCGGGCCAAACCAGCAGCCGCGCCCCACCTCATCAACCCCGGCAGCCCCGCTCGGATCGGGATCCCAGCCAGCTCGCTCCCTGGCAGACGGGCGCCGGGAGCGGGACCTCGCAGGAAAGCCGGGAACTTGGGATGGCGGGACTTGGGATGGGGAGAGTTGGCACTCTGGTGCGCTTGAGCCGGGTTCTCCTGGGCCCGGTCCTGCCGAGCCGGACGCATCCAAGCCCAGACCCCCTGAACCGGGAGAGCCAGAGGCACGAGACCCCGAAACCAGACCTCCAGAGCCAGGCCTGCAGCCCTCCGGAGGATCAACGCCAGCCTGGCAGCCTGGGAGCCTGGCCAACTCAGTCGCTAGCGGAGGAGCGGCGGCGGCGGCGGCGGGGTTCGCCGGAGGCATCCACATCGGCGTCTTCGGGCTGGGCGGCGGGCAAGTCCACCTCGAGCGCGTCCGGGGGGAGCGTGTCCGGGGTGATCGACACCGTCAGAGGGGTGGTGGTCAGGGGGCTCACCTGGCCAAGACCAGTACCAGCCACCGGAGCAGCGGAGACCCAAGCAGCCACCTCGGAGTCGGCCACAAAGGACCCTGGGGCGGGCAAGGGGCTCTCCTGAATCACCACCGAGGCTGGGGCCAGCTCGGCGGCGTCCATGGATTTGACCGCCTGGCGAGCGCGGCTGCGGCCGACCCTGGCTGGCACAACGGGCTCGGACCGCCCCTCCAGGGCCGAATTATCAATGCCACCGGCGCCGACCAACACTGGAATCGGTGCGAAATCATCGACAGCAAAGGGGGTGATCTCCACCATTGCCGGCTCCCGGGTCACGGGCTCCCGGCTGGGGGTCGTGACCGACACCGTGATCTCGTCCCGCTCAACAGCCCGTTCAGCCCCGTCAGAGCGGCCGAGAGAATGGGAACTGGCCTGGCCGTAAGTAGTGGCTTGGCCATAGGCAGTGGCTTGGCCGTAGGCACTGGCTTGGCCATAAACATTGGCCTGGGCATAGGGATTGGCCTGGTCGTAGGCACTGGCTGGAGCCGAAGCGCCCGGCTGGGCGGCGGACTCACCACTGCCTCCACGGCCGCGCCGGCGCCGGCGGGAGCCCGAGGACGCCAGCTGCTGGCGGGCTTCCTCCAACACCACGTCCGGATCCTCGCCAGGGCGAACAACCCGCACCATCAGGTTCTCGCTGCTGTGGCTTGGGTCGAGCAGCAGGGCGGGGTTGAGGCCCAGCCAGCCGTAGACCAGCTCCTGATCGGGCTCCATCGGCACGGCCACCAGGTCAGGCTCCTGCCTCCGGGTAGGCGCTTCGCTGGAGCTGCCACCGCCGCTGCTGACATAGGCCGGCGTTTCGGTGGGGATCGCCGCTGGAGCAGCGGTTTCCAAGCTGGTGGTTTCGGGAAAATCAGAGCCGCCACGGCCACCGCGGCCACCGCGGCGGCGGCGGCTAGAGGCATCGGCGGGGGCCACCGGGCTGGCCACCTCGGCGCGGGCGGAGGCGGCCGAGCGCACCAGGCCCGTGGCGGTGGCCAGGGGCAGAAGCGAATCCTTACCAGGCAGCACGGCCACATGGCCCAGACCGCCACAGCTGGGGCAAGCCCGCCCAAACAGTTCGTAGATGTTCTGGCCCTGGCGCTTGCGGGTCAGTTCGACCAGCCCCAGTTCGGTGAGCTGGGCGATCTGGGGCCTGGCCGTGTCATGGCGCACAGCCTGGGTGAAGTGCTCCAGCAGCTGCAATTGATCACGGCGCGACTCCATATCAATGAAGTCGATGATCACCACGCCACCGATGTTGCGCAGTTTCAGCTGGCGGGCAATCTCAATAGCCGCCTCGCAGTTGGTCCACAACACCGTTTCGCGCGCATTCGCCGAGCGGGTGAAGGAGCCCGAGTTGACGTCAATAACGGTGAGAGCCTCCGTCGGCTCGATGATCACGTAGCCGCCGGAAGGCAGGTCGACCCGGGGCTTGAGGGCATCCCGGATTGCAGCATGTACCCGGAAATGTTCAAGGATTTCGGTGTGATCGCTGTGGTGCTCCACCAGCAGGTTCGCTTGGTCAGCGCCGAGGAAAGCATTGACCCGGCCCACACCCTCGGCGGTGTCAACAACGACCCGCACCACCTCGGGATTGTAAAGATCGCGCAGCACCCGATGGATGAAATCCTCATCGCGGTTGAGCAGCACCGGCGGGCTGGCTGTTTCTGCCGCCTGCTGGATTGACTCCCACTGGCGCAGCAACATCTCTAGGTCGTCGATCAGCAGCTCCTCGCTGACCGATTCAGCCTCGGTGCGAATCAGCAGGCCGGCGCCGGGGGGCTTGATCAACACCCCGAGGGCGCGCAGGCGGTTGCGTTCGTTTTCGCCGTTGATGCGGCGCGAGATGGTCACGCCCTGACCGTGGGGCTGCAAGACCAGAAACCGGCCCGGCAGGCTGAGATTGCCAGTGAGACGGGGGCCCTTAGTGCCGGTGGGCTCCTTCATCACCTGCACGAGCACCTTCTGGCGCGGCTCCAGCAATTCGGTGATGCCGGCAGCCCCTTTCCTGAGCCGCAGGGGACCTAGATCTGTGACATGGATGAAGCCATTCTTTTCACCTTCACCAATATTGACAAAGGCGGCATCGATGCCGGGAAGAACATTTTCAACGGTGCCTAGGTAAACATCACCAATCTGGTAACGACCCTGGGCAACCACCAACTCATCAACCCGTTCGTCGTTGAGAACTGCAGCGATGCGCAGCTGCTCGGCGATGACGATCTGCTGGGGCATGGAGGATAGGGGGATGGCTCAGCGAACCTGAACCGGGGTATCGGAAGCGGTTCTGAACAACGCTTTCGGGCCAGTCACCAAAGCCCCGCAGGCGATCGCTTGGGGTCGGGGGGAGCTTGGGACGGGGGCGAGGGGGCGGCTCAGATGGGCAACCGGAATGTGTGGTATCAACGGATCAGTCGGCTGGAATGGAGTTGCAGCAAAGCCACCACTCCGACTCGGTCGGGCCGTGCCTTGACCGCAAGGTTTAGGCGCCAGCAAAAAAACAAGAATTCCAGGTCTGGATCAAACCCGTCTGAACGGCACCGCAACCTTGGCTCTCAGGCAGCTCGGCTCTCAGGAAAAGTGATTCGAGAAAGCTGTTGCGGCGAAGGGAGGCAGACTCGGAGATCCTGGAGGGACGGGTTTCGGAAAAACCGGTCGATCAAAGAATCCTCTGCAGCCCATCGGCCGTCTCAGTGCAAATTAGCACGCTTAGACGACTCCTGTTTCAACACCAGGCCATCGCGACAGACCCTGCGAATCAGCAACGGCCACTCCAACCGGCTCGCAAACCAATGCTGCAGCTGCTCGGGGCGCAAACTACGCCCGGCCCCATCAATCGTGGCCCCGACCCGAAGCGTGATAGCGGAGCCCTCGGGCTCGAGCGCTAGGGAGGCCAGGGAGCCGCGCAGGTCCCTTTGACGGGGGCGTCCCTTCTTGTCGGTGTCCATCCAGATCCACTCCGGCGCCGCCAGGAGTTCCGCAGCAGCGCCCTGCCAGGCCGCCGCTGGTGGAGGGTTGCTGCCGATTGAGCCCGCGCCCAGCGGCAAGGCCTGATCGGGCGGGGCCGGCTCCAATACCAGGGTCCAGTTGGCGGCCACCAGCTCCTGGGACAGGCTGGGGCCGACGAGGGGAACCTCGCCCACCGCCAGCAGGCTGAACTCGGCGGGGAGCTGGGCCTGGAGACGCTGGTTCACCCAGGCGGGGTCCTGCCATTCGGCCAGCTCCAGGTCCATCCATTCGCCCTTGGCCTCGGCTCCGAGCGGCAGGGCCAGGGCGAACTGCAGCCGGGGCAAGGGATGGAAGCCAGCGGTGAAGCTCACAGGCAGGCCGCTGCGGCGCAGGGCCCGCTCCAGCAGGCGCACCAGATCGAGGTGACTGAGCAGGGCCAGGCTACCGGTCTTGGCAAAACGGAAGCGCAGACGCTGCAGACGCTCGCTGTTGGGGGCCCGTTGGGGCCGTTGCTGGGGAATCGCCGGCGGAGGGATCACGACGTTATGGCCCAGCACCGGGCCGCAGACGCCACAGTGGCTACAGCCCTCAAAGGAGCAGTCCGGCACGACAGCTGCAGCCAGGGCCCGCTGCAGATCTTCGGCCAGCCAACGCTTGTCGATGCCCGTGTCGATGTGGTCCCAGGGCAGGGGCTGGGCGCAGAAGGCCTCCAAGTCGGCCTCACTCAGGGCGACCGTTGCCGCCCATTCACCCAGCTCATGGGCCCGATAGCGCCCCCCCAGCCCAGCTGCCTCAATCGCCCCGGTCCAGGCGGCGTAGGTACGATCCGCCGCTTCAAACCAGGCATCAAGGCCGGCTCCGGCCCGCCAGGCGGCCTCGATCACCGCCGCCAGGCGCCGATCGCCCCGGCCGACAAAGTCCTCCATGGCCGAGAGGCGCACATCGGTGCTGTTGGTTTTGATGCCGCGCAGGGGCCGCAGGGCCGAGCGCACCAGGGCCTGTCGCCGCACAAATTCCGCCGTGCTGACGCTGTGCCACTGGAAGGGGGTATGGGGCTTGGGGGTGAAGTTGCTGATCGTCAGATTCAGCTCGAGCCGGCCCAGGTCGGCGCAATCCCGCTGCAGATTGCGGCAGGTTTCGGCGATGCCGAGCACGTCGGCATCGGTCTCACCGGGCAGGCCGATCATGAAATAGAGCTTGATCTTGCGGTAGCCGTTCTGCATGGCCGTGCGGATGCCGCGCAGCAGCTCCGCATCGGTGAGCCCCTTGTTGACGATGTCGCGCAAGCGCTGGCTGCCGGCCTCCGGGGCGAAGGTGAGCCCGGCCTTGCGGGTGCCGCCGAGGATGTGGGCGATGTTCTGATCGAAGCGATCCACCCGCTGGCTGGGCAGGGTGAGGGAGACGTTCTTATCGGCGAGGCGATTGCGCAGCTCCACCCCCACCGCCGGCAGGGCTAGGTAGTCGGAGCAGCTGAGCGAGAGCAGGGAAAAATCGCTATAGCCGGTGCGCTCCATGCCGGTTTCGATCGCCTCGATCACCGCCTCTGGCTCCACATCCCGGGCCGGGCGGGTGAGCCTGCCCGGCTGGCAGAAACGACAGCCGCGGGTGCAGCCGCGGCGGATCTCGACCGTGAGGCGATCGTGCACCGTCTCGATATGGGGCACTAGGCCCATGGCGTAGTGGGGCATGGGGGTGGCGGTGCGCCGCAGCACCCGCTTGAGGATCCCCGGTACTAGGGGTTCGACGCTGACGCCATCGGCGCCGGGACCATAGAGGGACTGCACATACACTCCCGGCACCTGGGCCAGATCCAGCAGCAGCTGGCTGCGGCTCAGGCCGGCCTCCTTGGCTTCGGCCACCACCAGACCGATCTCCGGCAGCAGCTCCTCGCCGTCACCCAAGGCAATGAAATCGAAGAAGGCGGCAAAGGGCTCCGGGTTGCTAGTGGCCGTGGGCCCACCGGCAAAGATCAGGGGCGGCGCGGCCGGATCGCCCAGGGGCAGATCGCCCCGCTCACTGGCTCGTAGGGGCACCTGGGCCAGATCCAGCATCGCCAGGATGTTGGTGGCGCCTAGTTCGTAGCTGAGGCTGAAGCCGAGCAGGTCGAAGGCGGGCAGGGGCCGGCGGCTCTCGACCGCAAACAGGGCCTCGCCGCGGGCCTTAAGGCGCTCGGCCAGATCGGGTGCCGGCAGGTAGCTGCGATCGCAGAGCTGGCCCGGAACGGCGTTGAGAATTGAATACAGAATGATGTGGCCCAGGTTGCTGGCGCCCACCTCGTAGATCTCGGGATAGGTGAGGGCCCAGCGCACCTGGGCGGCCTGCCAATTGCGCGGCTCCACCCCCAGCTCATTGCCCAGGTAGCGCCCGGGCCGGGCGATGGTCGGGTCCACTAGAGAGTCGAAATCCACCGGGTCTGCCCAGCCCCTGGCGCTGACGGGAGCCTTCCCGGGGGCAGTCGCGTCGAGGTCCGGGGGCGTCGTCAGCGAAGCGGAGCGGGAGCCAACGGACACAACGGGCAGGTGAGCAAGCATTGGCCCGATCGTATGGGCGGCGGTTGCCGGCCGGGCCGCTCGCCATAGGACAATCCCGCCATCAGCATCCAGCGGATCACACCGCAGCTTTGATGGTCCAAGTCAATGGCAACTACCTCAAGCTCAAGGCGGGCTACCTCTTCCCTGAAATCGCCCGGCGGGTCAAGGCCTTCAGTGAGGCCAACCCCGAGGCAGCGATCATCCGCCTAGGCATCGGCGATGTCACCGAGCCCCTGCCCGAGGCCTGCCGCACCGCCATGAAGGCCGCCATCGATGCCATGGGCACCCGCGAGGGCTTCCACGGCTATGGCCCCGAACAGGGCTATCTCTGGCTGCGCGAAGCGATCGCCAGCCACGACTTCCAAGCCCGCGGCTGTGCGATCAGCGCCGAGGAGATCTTTGTCTCCGACGGCTCCAAGTGCGACAGCAGCAACATCCTCGACATCCTCGGCGAGGGCAACCGCATCGCCGTCACCGATCCGGTCTATCCGGTGTACGTGGACAGCAACGTGATGGCCGGCCGCACCGGCGATGCCGATGCGGCCGGCCGCTACGGCGGCCTCACCTACCTGCCGATCACGGCCGATAACGGCTTCACCGCCGAGATCCCGACCGAACCGGTGGATCTGATCTACCTCTGCTTCCCTAACAACCCCACCGGCGCCGTGGCCAGCAAGGCCCAGTTACAGCAATGGGTGGACTACGCCCGCGCCCATGGGGCCCTGATCCTGTTCGATGCGGCCTACGAGGCCTTCATCCAAAACCCCGATTTACCCCATTCCATCTACGAGATCGAAGGGGCTCGGGAATGCGCCATTGAATTCCGCTCCTTCTCCAAGAACGCCGGCTTCACTGGCACCCGCTGCGCCCTGACCGTGGTGCCCCGGGGCCTGATGGGCCGCACCGCCACCGGCGAATCCGTGGAACTCTGGACCCTGTGGAACCGGCGCCAGTCCACCAAATTCAACGGCGTCAGCTACATGGTGCAGCGGGGCGCCGAGGCCGTGTATTCGCCCGAGGGCCAGGCCCAGGTGAAGGCGCTCGTGGCCTTCTACATGGAGAACGCGGCGATCATCCGCCGGGACCTAGCCAGCGCCGACCTAGAAGTGTTTGGCGGTGAACAGGCTCCCTACGTGTGGGTAAAAACCCCGGCGGGCCTGGATTCCTGGGCCTTCTTCGACCAGTTGCTGCAGCAGGCCCATGTGGTCGGCACCCCCGGCAGTGGCTTCGGGGCCGCTGGCGAGGGCTACTTCCGCCTCTCGGCCTTCAACAGCCGCGCCAATGTGGAGGAGGCAATGGTGCGGATCAAAGCAGCCTTAGCCACCTGAAGCCAAGCCCCTGACCACCCCAGCGCTCAGAACCTGGACTCCAGGAACCAAGTTTTGGGGAACCAGGGCTTCGGGAACCAGGGCTTCGGGAACCGTGGCTCTGGCAAGCGCGGCACGTGCAGCCAGAGCAACGCCCCGGGCTTTCCCTACAGTTGGAGACCCGATCGGACGGAACCGGCCATGACCGTGGCTGAGCAGTCAATGACGAGCTCCCCCAGCAGCAGCCCAGGCGGAGTTGCCGTGATCGAAAAGCAAACCGAGCGGGTGCGCAAATTGTCGCCCCGCTACAAGGTCTTGCTGCATAACGATCCGGTCAACTCGATGGAATATGTGGTCAGCACCTTGCGTCAGGTGGTGCCCCTACTCAGCGAGCAGGACGCCATAGCCGTCATGCTCGAAACCCACAACACCGGCGTCGGTCTGGTGATCGTCTGCGACATTGAGCCCGCTGAGTTTTACAGCGAGAGCCTCAAGGCCAAGGGTCTCACCAGCACAATCGAACCGGAAGGTTGAGTTGACCCCCCGCAAGCCGGAGTCGGCACCGAAAAGCCTCCTGGGCTCCTGGCTGGCCACCCTGCTCTACTTGCCCCTGCTCTACGGCCTGGGCTGGCTGGCGGTCAGGCCCCTGCTGCAGCTTGGGGTGCTGACGGGGTGGCGGCCAGACCAGGTCGACCTGCTGGGCACCCTGGCGGCCTTCGGCCTGCTGCTACTCAGCTTGCCGGCCTGGATCCGCAGCCAGGGGGCCGATCCCGCCAGCCCCTGGCGCCAGCTGGGGGTGATAGGGCCACCAAGGGCAGCCCTACGGGCCTTCGGCCGGGGCCTGCTCAAGGCCGCTGTGCTGCTGGCTCTCGTCAGTGGAGTGTTGCTGCTGAGCGGCCAGGCCCACTGGGGAGCCATGGCCTCGGGCCCAGCGCTGCTCAATGGGGTGCTGCTCCTGCTTGGTGTCGGCTTTGCCGAAGAACTGCTGTTTCGTGGCTGGCTTTGGGGCGCCCTGGGCCACCTACTTGGATCGGGCCCCCGGGCCAACCAGCGGGCCTTCCTCGCCCAGGCGGCCGTCTTCAGCCTGGTCCACACCCGTTTCAACCTGGGCCTGGCTCCGATGCTGGGTCTGTTGGTGGGGCTGCTACTGCTAGGCCTAGCCCTCGGCCTGCAACGGCGCGCCGATGGCGGCCTTCTCTGGGGAGCGGTGGGCCTCCATGGCGGGCTAGTGGGCGGCTGGTTCGTGCTGCTCGCGGGCCCGTTGCAACTAGCTGCCACAACCCCGGCCTCTCTCGCCGGTCCCGGCGGCGCCCATCCCAACCCGATCGGCTCCCTGGTGGGCTGGATCGGGTTGGCCGGCCTGCTGTGGGTCCGACGCCGCTGGTGGCAACCCAGCGGGTCCTAATCATCAGCGCGTCGCTGTCGCCAGGGCTTTGCGCCCCTCCAAGGGCGCCTGCAGGGCCTCCTCTAATGGCGCCACGCCGTAGTCGCGCTCCAGCAAGGCCATCACGGTGCGACCGAAATCACCCGGATTGCGTTCAAAGGCCTCCAGGCAGATCCGGCCAAAGGTGCTGCCCATCGGTTCCGGGTTCCAAAGCAACTGGCGGGCCGTCCAGGGCAACATGCTCATCGGGTTGTAGCCGGGCTTGATCAGGCCCTGGTCAAAACCGTATTGCTCCAGGTGGGTGTGGGGCTGCAGGCCGATGAAGAAGATCGCCGGCTCCACCTTGTCGGCACCGAAAATCCGCTCCAGTTCGCGGTGATAGGCCACGGTCTGCCGGATCGTGTCGGGGCGCTCATCGATCACATTGAAGGAGTAGTTCACCGACACATGCTCACGGAAGCCAGCCCGGGCCAGCAGGCGACAGTTCTCGAGCACGGTGCGCAGGTTGTAGCCCATGCGCATCTTGCGCACGAGCTCCTGGGACCCAGAGGTGATGCCGATCTCGAAATAGTCCATGCCGGTAGCCACCATCAACTCGGCCAGTTCGGCATCGAGGTTGTCGGCGCGGATGTAGGCCGCCCAGCGGATGTCGTGCCACCCCTGGGCCAGCACCGCCTTCAACAGCTGCTTGGCATCGTCGATGTAGCGGCGGGCCGGAATAAACTGGGCATCGGTGAACCAAAAGCCCCTCACCCCCTTGGCATAGAGCTGGGCCATTTCAGCAATCACCTCCTGCACCGGGTTGACGCGCACCGCCTTGCCCTCCACCACGGTGTAGACGCAATAACAGCAGTTGTGGGGACAGCCGCGCTTGGTCTGCACGCCGACGTAAAAGTCACCGCCATCGAGGTACCAATCCAGCTGGGGCCAAATCTCGGCGATATAGGCGTAATCGCAGGCGCTTTTCTCCATGCCGGCGGGCTGCTCATGAATGAGCCCCGGCCGGGGCGCTTCGCCGGCCAAGAAGCAGCGTTCTGAGGCCAGGGACTCGCCGCGGAGCAGCTTCTCGAGCAGCGGTTCGCCTTCCCCTACCGACACCACCGTGCCGCGAGGCAGCTTGCGACCGAGCTGCTCGTAAAAGACGCTCACGGCGCCACCACCAAGCAACGCCTGGGCGCTGGGCTGAAAACGGCGAGCCCGCCGCAGCCCCCGACGCACCAGGCGCAGGTTGCGCCATAGCTCTCCATAGAAAGAAGCCATCAGGCCCAGGCCCCCCAGGGCGCCCCGCAACCGCTTGAGCGGATTGCGGGCGTAAAAAACCTCAAACGAGTGCTGCAGCGGGTTGCCACCGCGCCCATCCACCGGCGCATAGATCTGGATGTCCCGCCAGGAGAACACCAGCAAGCTGGGGCGAAACGCCTCAATCGTGGCTAGCAGCACCCGATCCACATCCAGGAGAGGAACGGCCGCCAGATCAAGGATCCGCTGGGGGATCTGGGGGAAACACTTATGAATGTGATCGGCCAGGTAAACGGGCCCGATCGGGAAAATGGGGTTGCAGGGCAGGCGCACCAGCAGCACCCGGTGAGAACTCACGACGCGATCTCTGCGCGGTCCTGGACGCTAACAACGGGAACCCAGGGCCAGGGCCCGAGGCCGCAACCAGCCGGCCGAAGACCTGGGCGAGGCCGATGGAGGCAGTCGGCAGAAAGGCCCGCCATACCAAGGGGAAAAAAAGCCTTGTCAGCAAAGGGGACAAACGCTGGAGGCACAAGGGCCCTGGCACCCCCGCCACCCAATCCGCTCAACCTTTCCTCACCTACCGCAATCTTCTGTTACAGTGACGCAGGCAAAGGCCAGACGGGTTCCCGTCCTGCCCTTGTCCTACTTACCGCTCCACTCGGAGCACACCTTCCCCGTTCTC
>CAMAPJ010000054.1 GCA_945860085.1 Synechococcus sp. UW140
TATACGCACCACCAGTACATCGCCATCTTCCTGATGTGCGGTGCCTTCGCCCACGGTGCGATCTTCTTCATCCGCGACTACGACCCGGAAGCGAACAAGAACAACGTTCTTGCCCGCATGCTGGAGCACAAGGAAGCGATCATCAGCCATCTGAGCTGGGTTTCCCTGTTCCTCGGTTTCCATACCCTGGGTCTGTACGTTCACAACGATGTGGTCGTTGCTTTCGGCACCCCCGAGAAGCAAATCCTGGTTGAGCCTGTCTTTGCCCAGTTCGTCCAAGCCGCCAGCGGTAAGGCGCTCTATGGCTTTGATGTGCTTCTGGCCAATTCCGCTAGCGCAGCCAGCACCACCAGTGCGGTCTACCTGCCGGGTTGGCTGAATGCGATCAACGGTGGCAATGATCTGTTCCTGCAGATTGGTCCTGGTGACTTCCTGGTTCACCACGCCATCGCCCTGGGTCTGCACACCACGACCCTGATCCTGGTCAAAGGCGCCCTTGACGCCCGCGGCTCGAAGCTGATGCCCGACAAAAAGGACTTCGGCTACTCCTTCCCCTGCGACGGCCCCGGCCGTGGCGGCACCTGCGATATCTCAGCCTGGGACTCCTTCTATCTGGCAGTCTTCTGGGCCCTGAATACTGTCGGTTGGGTCACCTTCTACTGGCATTGGAAGCACCTCGCCATCTGGCAGGGCAACGTTGCTCAGTTCAATGAATCCAGCACCTATCTGATGGGCTGGTTCAGGGATTACCTCTGGCTCAACAGCTCCCAGCTGATCAACGGCTACAACCCGTTTGGCAGCAACAACCTGGCCGTCTGGTCCTGGATGTTCCTGTTCGGTCACCTGGTCTGGGCCACTGGCTTCATGTTCCTGATCTCCTGGCGCGGTTACTGGCAAGAACTGATCGAAACGATCGTCTGGGCTCATCAACGCACCCCGCTCGCCAACTTGGTGGGCTGGCGCGATAAGCCCGTCGCTCTCTCCATCGTTCAGGCCCGGGTGGTTGGTCTGGCTCACTTCACTGTGGGCTACATCCTCACCTACGGCGCCTTCCTGATCGCCTCCACCTCTGGTAAGTTCGGCTGATCTAAGCGATTCAGCTGTCCTCTCGAGGGACGAATTAGCCCCCGGCTTTCGCCGGGGGCTTTTTCATGGGTGAAACTCTGTTCTCCTAACGCAATCGGCGCGTGCCCGGCTCGCAGGATTGAGCTTGGACTGTGATGCAGTGAGCTGGACAGGGCTGATCCCTGCAACGGCGGGCTCTTTCCACAGCACGACACTGAAACTCCGCCTCCTCCATGACCCTGACCCAAGTCCCCTGGATTGGTTTCATCTCAAAGGCCATTTTTGAGGGGGGCTGTGGGGAAGATCCGGGCCTGGTTTGCTTGAGCTGCTGGACTTGTCTTTGTCTCGATCGGTGAGCGCGCGATACCGGCCAAAGGCTGCCGGGGCCAAGGGAGACGATCATCCGATCGGAGCAGGCTCGTTTGCCTTGTTGACGGTCTGGGCCGATGATTGGCATCGCCGTGATTACCGGCTGAATGCCAGATTCAGCGTCCTTTTTGTCGCAGGTGTAGGGACCTGGCTTGATCAGCAGCTGTCGCAAGACCAGGTCCCTGCCAAAAAAAACGCCCCGCAAGTGCGGGGCGTTTAGAGAGTTCGTTTCGATCGGATAATTGCCGAATCGATTGATGGATTGTCGTTGGGGTTCAGGGTCTGCTGAGAACTCAGCCGACGCTCCAGACGCCACCAGCGATTTTTACCAGGGGAGCAACCATGGCGGTGCCAGCCAGGAACCAGGCGAAGGCGGCACCGCCGCAACCGCCCAGCCAGAAGCCGCTGGCGAATTCCGCCCAACCGGCCTTGGTGAACAGGTCGGCGGGAGGATTGTCGATCGTGGCGTCAGCTGGCTGCACATTCGGGCCGTTGCCGGCTGTTCCGTAGATGGATAGGCAGACGGTCAGGATCGACACCAGGCCGATGGTGGCCAGTAGGCCGGCGGTACTGGCGTACTCGGTTAGGCGCAGGGGGCCTGTGATGGCGAAGGGGCCATACAGGAAGAAGCCATGGGCCATGCCCACTTCCAGGCCGCGCCGGTTGGGCGACAGGGACGGGCGATAGGCCGGCAAGGCATTCAGGAACGCCTTGCTGAAGGAGCTGCTGTTGATAGGAGTGGCCAGATTGCCGACGGTTGGATCGGCGACGGGGGTCACGGTCATGGGTTCAAGGAAGGAAGCGGTTGATCGGGAGGGAAGCGGACCGGATCAGTCGCTGGCTTCGATCACGTTGAACAGCAGGGCCATGGCGACCGCTGGACCGAGGATTCCAACAAGAGGAACAAACACCGAGGGCATCCAGGCGGCGACGAAGTCTCCGGTCATCAGGGCAGGCCAATACAGTCAGCCCAGTTACTGTAAGAACGCCTCCCGATCTGGCCCAGTGGGGGCCTGAGGGGCGACATAAAAGTTCAATCCTCGTCATGACCCAGGCCCTCTCCGGCGGCGCCGTTGCCCTTGTTCTGGTGGTGCTTTGGCTACTGCGTCGGCCCAGGCCCCAGTTGATGCGCTCAACCGACGGAGCTTCCGTGGCTGCCCTGAACCGCGTCCAGATGGCGGTGGTGCTGACCGAGTCCGGGGCAGCTTCGGTCCCGGGTCAGAACTCCGAACCCAGGTCAGAGGCCACTGCCGGCGCTGGCCTGGTGCCAGCAGCTGGGGCCCTTGGGCCCGCTGCTGCTGCGGTTGCGCTACTGCTAGCTCCTGCGCCGCCGCCGCGCAGCCTGCGCGAGGTAAACGCCAAGCTCGCTGCGCTCAAGGCTGGCTACGCCCTTGGCGGCCAGGCAAGGCGCCAGGCCATGGAATCTTGTCTGGCTTGGGGTCACCGCTCAGCCCTGCCCCTACTGCATCTCGGCCTGCGCGATACCGATCCGTTGGTGGCGGGCTTGGCCGCCCGGGGCCTTGATCGCTTCCGGGGCCGCAGCGGGCCTTCCCAGGCTCCGACTCAGCTCGCCAGGCTGCCTCGCAATGTGGCCCGGACCCGATAGATCGGGCGCCCCTGACTTTCGTGGTAAGTGCGCATCTGTAGCTCGGCCAGGAGGCCGAAACAGAAGAGCTGCACGCCGCTGATGATCGCTAGGACCGCCGCCAGCAACAGGGGTCGAGTGCCGATGTCGGCGCCGGTGAGCAGCTTGCCTGCGACCAGATAGCCGCCGATCACAAGGCCCAGGGCCATGGCCGCCAGGCCCCAGAAGCCGAACACATGCATGGGCCGGGTCAAGAAGCGCTTCATGAACCACACGGTTAGCAGGTCCATCAGCACTCGGAAGGTGCGATCGATGCCGTAGTTGCTCTTGCCGTGGCGGCGCGGCTGATGGCCCACTTTCACCTCCGCGATCCGGGCGCCCTCAATCGCCGCCAGGGCCGGCAGGAAGCGATGCAGTTCGCCGTAGAGATTCAGGTCACTGACCAATTCACGGCGGTAGGCCTTCAGTGAGCAGCCGTAGTCGTGCAGCACCACCCCGGTGACCGAAGCGATTAGCTGGTTGGCGATTCGCGAGGGCAGGAGCCGGCTGATGGCCCCATCCTGGCGCTGGTGGCGCCAGCCGCTGACCAGGTCGAAGCCCTGCTCCAGCCTTTCAAGCAGCAGGGGAATGTCGGCTGGATCGTTTTGCAGATCGCCATCAAGGGTCACGATCACGCTCCCCTGGCTGGCGTCAAATCCTGCCGCCATGGCGGCCGTTTGCCCGTAATTGCGGCGCAACAGCACCACCACCAGTTCCGGGGTTGCCACCGCCAGCTGGTGCAGCAGGGCCGCGCTGCCATCGCTGGAGCCATCGTCCACCAGTACCAGCTCAAAACTGCGCTCCCGGGGCCGCAGGGCCTTCAGCAGTTGGGCAATGAGTTGGGGCAGGCTGGCCTCCTCGTTGAACAGCGGCACCACCACCGAGAGATCAGGCACCAGTCCCCACTGTTGTTTGCAGCAAACTTGTACTCAGCAACTTAGTTCGCAGCCCCAAGCGCGAGGTCTTGGCGGACTTGGCGACTGAGCTTCCTCCAGGCCAGTTCGGCCTATGTCAGGCGCCGACCTTTTTCACCTCCGACCGAGGCAGGCTCTGACCGAGGCACGGATCGATCGAGCCAGGGCCAGAGCGATCCAGGTTTTATCGATAGGCATTTGACTGATAAGGGCTTGACTGTGACGCGGTTGATCGTGACGCGGGTTGACCGTTATGGGGATTGACCAAATTCAGGCCAGGGTCGTGCCGTCATGGCAGCGCTGCACCCGGCCGGCGCCGCGCAGTTCCTGGCGGTAGTGGCGGCTGATCGGATCGCGGTGGTGGCTTTCGAGGCTGTTGATAGCCAGGCCGTTATGGCCGTGTTCGCGGCCGGAACTATGCAGATAGAGGCCTTTGCCGAGATGGAGGCCCACATGGGTACAGCGGGTGGGTGGACCAAAAAAAATCAGGTCGCCCGGTTGCAGCAAGCCATAAACCCCGGGGCGTACGGCCACTGGCTGGCAGAACCGTTCCTGTTGGTAGGCGTCGCGGGGAATCCAGATGCTGGCCTGGGCGAAGGCGGCCTGGGTGAAGCCGGAGCAGTCGTAATCGGGTCCAAGGCTGCCTCCCCAGAGATAGGTGTTGGGCTGTTGGCTTGCCTCTGTCGCGAAGGCCAGCACCGAGCCCAGCCGGGCCCTGATCGCGGCGCTGTCCATCAATCGGGGCGGTCGGGGCCTGGAGGCCAGGGCGCGGCCAAGTAGCCGGACAGGATCGATCCAGCCGGGGTAGCCGTCCTCCACCAGACGCACCCTCAGGCGACCGGCGCCATTCGGATCGGCGCCGGTCACGGTCAACTGGCGCCCGGCGGCGGCTTCGGTGGCCAGGCCCCGGCCCTGGGGCCGGCTCTGGCAGGGGAGGGGCGCCAGCAGGGTCCAGGTGGTTCCAGCCAGCAGCAGCTCGGGGGCCGCCGGGGTGCCTGGCGGCAGGATGCCTAAGTTCGACATTGCCACGGGCGGCGCTGATGGGGTTCTATAGCCCGGATGGGGCGATGGACGCGATCCTCGCCGATGCAGTTGCAGCCCTGGAGGCCGACGGTCGTCCCGGGCTGAAAGACGACCTATCGGTGACCTGGCTGCGTTACGCCAGCTCCCCCCTGGCCGGGGCCTGGGGCGATGGCCCCCATGCCCAAGCGGCTCAAGGGGCCAGCTGGGCGGGCGAGCGGGCCCGTTATCCGGCCAGCGTGGTCAAACTTCCTTATCTGGTGGCTGCAGAAGCCTGGCTGCAGCGCCAATGGCTGGAGCGCTCGCTCGAGCTGGAGCGGGCCCTGGCGGCCATGATCCAAGACTCCAGCAATGACGCCACCGGCCTGGTGGTGGACCTGCTCAGCGGCACCACCAGTGGCCCGGAGCTCCCAGCGGGGGCCTTCGCCAGCTGGAGCGAGCAGCGCCAGCTGGTCAACCGCTGGTATGGCTCCCTGGGCTGGCCGGAATGGCAGGGAGGCAATCTCTGCCAGAAAACCTGGGGCGATGGACCTTTTGGTCGGGAGCGCCAGTCCTATGGCCAGGATCTGGCCAACCGCAACCGGCTGAGCACGGCCTTCACGGCGCGGCTGCTGGATGGGGTGATCAGCGGTTCGCTGGTGTCTCCCCTGGCCTGCCAGCGCATGCAGGCGCTGTTGCAGCGCAGCCTCGATCCCCAGGAGCGCCGCGCCGATCCGGAGAACCAGGTCGATGGCTTCCTAGGCGAAGGCCTGCCAGACCGAGCCCGCCTCTGGAGCAAGGCCGGCTGGATGAGCCAGGCCAGGCATGACGCGGCCTACATCGAAATCGCAGGCCACCAGCCCTTCCTGGTGGTGGCCTTCAGCGAGGGAGCTGCCAGGGCGACCGATGCCAGCCTGTTGCCGGCCCTGGCCCGGAGGCTGGCTGAGGCCTGCCGCTGTTAGTCGGCCAGTGGCCGCTGAAAACTTTTCCTACTGCCTGAACCTTGAACCTTGCCTTGGGCCTGTCCCCCATGGCAATTGAGCTTTAGACGGGGTTTGCTTGGACAACCCGATCTGATTGCGATGCCCCTGATTCCCCGCTGGCGCTTCATGACCGATGAGGCCAAGGCCCTGACTAAGCGCACCGCCGTTTCTGCGGGGGTCGTGCTGCTGGTGTTGCTGGTGTTCAGGGCGCTGTTGCCCTGGCTGCTGCTGGCGCTTGCCGTCTATTGGATCTGGACGGTCGTCAACAGGTAGTGGGTTGCAGCTGGTGCCGAGCCACAAAAAAAGCGGACCTGTCCAGGACCGCTCGATGACCGCAATCAATCTATGACTTTTTGTTGCGAACTGTGGCTGGGCTGGCCCTTGCGGGATCTATGGCGTCTTGGAGGTCTTTGCCCAGATTCGCTCCAGGGATCGTCTGAACTGGTCCGTGCTGGTGGCTGTCTTTGCCAGATGCCGGCGCAGGCCAGTGCCAACCCGCCAGAGCTTGGTCCCGGCGGCGACCACGAAAACTGTCCAGGGCAGCAGGATCCAGAGGGGATGCTCCACCAAGGTCTCCCCGCTAATTCCCCATTGGTTGAAATTCTTTAAGCAGGGCCCGATTGAGATTGTCATCGCAACCCACTACCAATTGTGGGTAGATGGTGCCGTCTTTGTAGGGGCCATAGGCTTGGGCGCACACTGCCCTGGTGGCATCCTGCCACTGTTTGTACAGTTGCTTGGAGATTTTGCGGTGCAGCTGCCTGTCGGACTGCTGCCAAGCCTGTTCGGCGCAGTCACGCATCTCGACGGTAGTGTCGCCTGGGCAATGGGTGGCAGGCGGCTTGGCATGGGCTGGGCTGACGGGCAGAAGCAGACCAAGGAGCAGAAGGCGCTTCATCGGCATCGCATGCGTTGTTCTGCAGGATAAGGGCCATCACTGACATTTCCTATGGCAAGTTGGGCGGCCTTTCCCATCAAGGAGCTGGCCAAGCCCATGGATCAGGTCTGACGTCTGATATAGAGTCCCAGGCTCGAAATCGTGTTCAGGGATGGTCCCATCAGGGCTTCCAAGACAAGTTTTCAGGTGCCCCATAGGCCTTTCGCCCAGGGTCTGGCTTCTGATGCGTGCATCCACCAGAGATCAGCAAGATTGAGATTAGGAAGTGCTGAGAGGGGATGCCCTTCTCAGCACTTCGTTAAAACGGAGAGGGAGGGATTCGAACCCTCGACAGAAGTTGCCTCCTGTAACTCCTTAGCAGGGAGCCGCTTTCAACCACTCAGCCACCTCTCCAGAGGCCTTGCCACCTTATCAGCGGGCTGCCCGGATCGCCCAGCACCGGCAGGGTCTGTCTCAATCACCCCCCTGCCAGCGCGTTTCCCATTACCTGGCGGCTTGGCCTGTACCGAGCCAGGCCAAGCCGCCAGCAGAGAGCAGACCGCGGCCTTGAGGCAGGCGCCCTCAGCCCTCAGCCCTCAGTCGGGGCAGGCGGTGCTTGAAGCCGCAGAGGATTTCCCAGGGGATCGTGCCGCAGGCTTCGCTCCAGCTTTCTGGGCCGATGCGGGCATCGCTGTCGTCTTCGCCGCCCAGGAGGGTCACGGTGGCGCCTAGTTCTAGGTCGGGGTCATCGGTGACATCGATCACCATCTGATCCATGGTGATTGCCCCCACCTGGGGCAGCAGCCGGCCCCGGTGCAACACGGACAGCCGGCCCGAGAGCAGCCTTGGCACGCCATCGGCATAGCCGATACCGACCACGGCCAGGCGGCTGGCCCGCTGGGTGATGAAGCGATGGCCATAGCTCACCCCCACCCCCGCTGGCACCTCCCGCAGCAGGCTGACCCGGGCACGGACCCGCATGGCCGGAAGCAGGGTGATGGCGCCACCCAGGTGGGCGGCGGGGCGATGGCCATAGAGGGCCAGTCCCACCCGAACCAGATCGAAGTGGAGGTTGGGGCTGCGCAGGGTGCCGGCTGAATTGGCCAGGTGGCGGCAGCCCGCCGCCAGGTTCTGGTTTTGCACTTCGCCAAGCACGCTTTCGTAGCGTTGCAGTTGCAGGCGGCTGAGGTCCCCGTCCTTGTCGCTGTCCTGGCCCATGGGGGCATCGGCATGGGCCAGGTGGGAATAGATCCCGGCCAGCCGGATCGACTCCAGCTCGCTGATCGCCGCCGCTAGCCCGGGACCGTCCTGCCAGTCGGCGCCCAGGCGGGTCATGCCGGTGTCGACCTTGAGGTGGACCGCCATCGGCCGGCCGCTGCCACTGGCCAGGTTCTGACAGAGCAGGGCCTCGCGCATGGTGCTGATCGTGGGCATCAGCTCGGCCTGCAGGCAGTTGCGTAGCTCCTCCGGTTGGGTGAGGTTGCCAAGTACGAGCACTGGCTCGTGGAACCCGGCCTGGCGCAGCTCCAGCCCTTCCCCCAGGGTGGCCACGCCGAAGCAGCTAGCCCCGGCCGCTGCCGCAGCCCTGGCCACCGGCACCGCTCCATGGCCGTAGCCATCGGCCTTGACCACTGCCATCAACTGGCAGCCAGGGGCGATCGAGCGTCGGAGGGCCCGCACGTTGGCGCTGATCGCTGCCTCACTGACTTCCACCCAGGCGCGCTGGCGCGGATGGGTGCCGAGCACCGGTTGGTCCGCCAGGCCCGTTGGGTTCGCGCCTAGGGGGGCAGGCGGACGACCTGGGGACTGGGACAAGCGGTCCGACATCAGCCCACGGTAGGCGGCATCACAGGGGCGCCCAGAGGGTCTCGCTAGCATTTTTGAACAACAGGCACGTGGGCATGGGCCGAGTTCTCGTTCTCAATGCCTCGTATGAGCCGCTCAACATCACCACCTGGCGGCGCGCCTCGGTGATGGTGTTGAAGGGAAAGGCAGAAGGGCTCGAGCACGACAGGGGGCGCCAGCTGCGGCCAGATGTGCTGTTGCCAACTGTGATCCGCCTGCGCCAGTTCGTGCGGGTGCCCTTCCGGCCCCTGGCCCTCACCCGCCGTAATGTTTTCCATCGGGACGGCCACTGCTGCCAGTACTGCGGCTACGAAGGCGAGCTCCTCTCGATCGACCACGTGATTCCTCGCAGCCGTGGTGGCTTGGATATCTGGGAGAACGTGACTACGGCCTGCCTACGTTGCAATGTGCGCAAGGGCAATCGCACGCCGCGGGAGGCGGAGATGCCGCTCAAGCGGGTGCCCCGGCGGCCGAGCAGCAGCCTGGCTTTTGAAGCCACCCGCCAGATGCGCGCCGGCCAACATGCTGAATGGGCCAAGTACGTAATCGGCGTCGACCAGGTCGCTTAAAGCAAGTTTCCTAAACCAGAGCGCCTGGTTTGGCCTCAGCCGCTCTGATCTGCCAGGGCTTCCAGCTGCCGTTGCTGGTCGGCGGCGATACAGGCGCCGATCACATCGGCCAACTGCCCCTGCAACACAGGCTCGAGGGCGAAGTTGCGGCCCAGGCGGTGGTCGGTGCTGCGGTTGTCCTTGAAGTTGTAGGTGCGGATCTTTTCGCTGCGGTCGCCGCTGCCCACCTGGGCGCGCCGCTGGGAGCTTTCCTTGGCGTTGGCTTCAGCCAGCTGGCGCTCGTAGAGCTTGGCCCGCAGGATCTCCATGGCCCGTTCGCGGTTCTGCAGTTGGGAGCGCTGCTGGGTGCAGAACACGCGGATGCCGGTGGGTTTGTGCAGCAGGTCCACGGCCGTTTCCACCTTGTTGACGTTCTGTCCACCGGCGCCGCCGGAGCGGGCGGTGCTGATCTCGATGTCGCCCGGATCGATCTGTACCTCCACCGGATCGGCCTCGGGCATCACGGCCACCGTGGCCGTGGAGGTGTGGACCCGGCCCTGGGATTCGGTGGCCGGCACCCGCTGCACCCGATGGACGCCGGCCTCGTACTTGAGCTGGCTGTAGACGCCTGGCCCTTTGATCGCCAGGATCAGTTCCTTGTAGCCGCCCAGTTCGGCCTCCGAGGCACTCACCGGATCAACCCGCCAGCCGATGCTCTGGGCATAACGCTCATACATGCGGGCCAGATCGCCGGCCCAGATGCTGGCCTCATCGCCGCCAGCCCCAGCCCGGATCTCCAGCATCACGCTGCGTTCATCCCGGGGATCGGTTGGCAACAGGGCCAGGGTGAGGCGGTGTTGGATCTCGCCGATCTGTTCGGCCAGGCTGGCCAGCTCCTCCTGGGCCAGGCTTTCCATCTCCAGGTCGCCGCGGTGCTCCTTGAGCAGGCTGCGGGCCTCGAGGTGTTGCTGTTGCAGGTGTTGCAGCTCCCGGTAGTCGTTAACCAGGGGTTCGAGCTTGGAGCGCTCCCGGGCAATCGGTTCAAGCTGGCTGGGGTCCGCCGCCACGGAAGGATCGGCCAGTTGGCGCTCGAGGCTGGCGAAGCTGCGGCAGGCTGTTTCCAGCCGTTCAGTCAGAAAGGAGAGGTCCATGAAGGAAGGTGTCCATGGCTCGGGGCCTCGGCAGGGACAGCAAAAAGCCGGATGCCCTGGAGCACCCGGCGGTGAAAACAGGAACCTCTGGTTCCGTACTCAGACTCAAGCTTCAGCGCTAGCGGCTTCGGGAGCCGTTTCAGTAGCCGCCGCTGCGGCTGCCTTCTCGGCGCTGGGGCTGCCACCCATTCCGTACTTGCGCATGAAGCGATCAACCCGGCCCTCGGTGTCGAGGATTTTCTGGGTGCCGGTATAGAAGGGGTGGTTGCCGCTCCACACGTCAACGTGGAGCTCTGGCGAAGTGGAGCCGGTGGTCATCACCACCTCTCCATTGCAGATCACCTTGGCATCGGGGTACCAGGTGGGATGGATGTCGGGCTTGGCCATGGCGGAAATCAGCGCTTGGAGAACTGGGGAGCCTTACGGGCTTTCTTCAGACCGTACTTACGACGCTCCTTGGCGCGGGGATCGCGGCTGAGGTGGCCTTCGGTTTTGAGGGGCTTGCGGTTGTCCGGGGACAGGTCGCATAGGGCCCGGGCGGCACCCTGCTTAATCGCATCGGACTGGCCGGTGAGACCACCGCCACGCACATTGACGAGTAGGTCGTACTCGCCTGAGAGACCCAAGGTCTGCAGTGGCGCTTTCACCGCTGCCAGGTAGGCAGGGTTGTAGTTGAGGTAGTTATCACCGGGGCGACCATTGATGGTGATGCTGCCGGTGCCGGGGACCACCCGAACGCGGGCCACGGAGGTCTTGCGACGACCCGTTCCCCAGTAGACGACGCGGTTGTTGGAGGTACTCATGGGGCGGTGGTGGCGGGATCGAGCGCGAGAACCTTGGGTTGCTGGGCGGCGTGGGGATGCTCCACGCCCTTGTAGACCTTCAGCTTGCGGAATAGCTGGCGGCCCAAGGCGTTGTGGGGAAGCATGCCCTTGATCGCTTTCTCGATGATCCGCTCGGGAAGGCGGGCCTGCAGGGCCTCGAAACTTTCGGTCTTCATGCCGCCGGGACGACCGGAATGGCGGCGATAGACCTTCTGGGTCGACTTGTTGCCGCTCACCCTCACCTTTTCGGCGTTGACGATGATGACGAAGTCACCGGTGTCGAGGTGGGGGGCGTAGTTGGGGTTGTTCTTGCCCCGAAGGACTTGGGCGACCTCACTGGCGAGGCGGCCCAGGGTCTGATTCTCCGCATCCACCAGGAACCACTGGCGGTCGAGTGCATCAATGTTGGGGACGAGAGTCTTGTTCATCGCGCCGGCAGGCCGGATCGGGGTAGCGCGCCATCGGGGGGGATGGGGCTGGACAGGGAACGGCAGCTCACCTGGCGAGGCAGGTGGCAGAAGCTCGTACAAACGACCTTACCTCTTCGGCGTCCCCGCCCTGGCGGGCATTGGGGTGGGCGAGATCGGGAATCGATCGACTGAACGGGGGCCCTTGATTGGCCCTGGGTTGGTTGAATCTCCCTGAAACCAGGCCTCCTTGGGGTGGGACCAGGTTTGTGGCCAGACGCTTTCGGCAAGTCCGAAAGCGTCTGGCCGTCAGGGGAATTCGCTTGACCCAAGCAAATACCGTGGTTGGCTATCGTACCACGCTGCTTTTGGAAAAATGGATTTGGGGTAGCCGACCCGCAGTAGGCAGAGGCCTTGGGGGGGCGCCGCCTCCTTCACTTCCAAACGGGCCTGGCTGCGCCAGCGCCGTTTGAATTCAGGGAGGCTGAGCCGCCCCTCACCCACGGCCACGACCTGGCCAATTAGCAGGCGCACCATGCCGTAAAGGAAGCCGCTGGCCTGGATCTCGGCCACGATCAGGTCTCCTTGGCGCTCCAGTTCCACCGCCTGGACTGTGGTGCGGCCATGGGCGCGGTTGCTGCCAGCCCGCATGAAGGCGGAGAAGTCGTGCTCCCCGAGTAGGTCCTGGAGCGCCGCTGTCATCAGGCCCTCATTGAGCCGGCTCCGATAGCGGTGCCAGCTCCAGGGGCTGAGGAAAAGATTGGGAATCGAGCCGTTGTAGAGGGTGTAGCGATAGCGGCGATAGCTGGCAGAGAAGCAGGCGTGCCAGGTGTTGGCGACCTCCCGGGCGGCCCGCACGCGAATGCTGGCGGGCAGGCGGCCATTGAGGGCGGGTGCCCAGCGCTGGGCTGGAATCGGTCCGGCCACGTCGAAATGCACTACCTGGCCTGCCGCATGGACGCCGCTGTCGGTTCTGCCGGCAGCCACGGCCATGGCGGGCCGGTGGGGATCGAGCTGGGCGATCGTCCCTTCCAGGACCTCCTGGACGCTGGGGTGGTGCGGTTGGCGCTGCCAGCCGCAGTAGGGGCTGCCGTCGTATTGCAGGCAGATGGCGATGCGCCGGGTTGCTGGGGCCTCAGCGGCTGGCTCGGTGCTTGGGGCGCTGGAATCGGCGCTTGCGGCCACCGGATGGCTGCTGCTTGCCGGGCTGGACCGGGTGGATGGTGTGGGCTGGCGATCCATGAAAAAGCCGCGATGGAAGCGGGTCCAGCGCGGCATAGGGGTGGGGTGGGAGAGCTGGCGCGGTGGGGACTACCCCTAAAGGCTGGGCCTGCGCTCAGACCAGTTCGATAATCGCCATCTCGGCGTTGTCGCCCCGACGGGGGACCGTACGGATGATGCGGGTGTAGCCGCCGTTGCGATCGCCGTAACGCTCTTGGGCCTTGTCAAACAAAGCGTGCACCAGCTGCTTGTCGTAGATGTAGCCGATGGCCCGCCGGCGGGCGGCGAGGGTGCCGTCCTTGGCCAGCGTGATCATGCGCTCGGTCTCATCGCGCAGGGCCTTGGCTCGGGCTTTGGTGGTGGTGACCCGACCTTCACGGATCAGCTGGGTGGCAAGACCGCGCAGCAGGGCTTTGCGTTGGTCGGCGGGGCGTCCCAAAATGGGGACTCGGCACGGGTGGCGCATGGGTCTGGGGCGATAAAGCGATTCGGGCGGGGAGGGGGCTCAGCGCTGATCGGCAGGTACTGCCGGGGCTGGCCGATCAGGCTGTGGTGCGGCTCTGGGGCAGGGAGATGCCGATGCGCTCTAGGGCTTCGATCACTTCGTCGGCAGACTTGGAGCCGAAGTTCTTGATCTCCAGGAGGTCTTCATAGCTGAAGCCCATTAGGTCGGAGACGGAGTTGACCTGGGCCCGCTTGAGGCAGTTGTAGGCCCGCACCGAGAGGTTGAGCTCTTCAAGGGGGATCTGGGCCTCGGCTGAGGGCTCGGGCTCCAGGCCGGGTTCTTCAGCCATGGTCAGGCTGGCGAGGGGCTGGAACAGGGCGATCAGCTGGTTGGCGGCCTGGGCCATGGCGTCGTCGGGGGTGACGGAACCATCGGTTTGGATTTCCAGGCGTAGGCGCTCGCGGGCTGAGCCGCCTTCGCCCACGGCCGTTTCATCAACGGTGTAGTTAACCCGACGCACGGGCATGAACACCGCATCGATCTGGAGTAGATCAATGGCGCTGCTGTCCTCATGGCGGCGATCTACTGGCCGGTAGCCGACGCCCCGTTCCACATGGACCTCAAGCTCCAGGCCGAAGCCCTCGGCCACGGTGGCGATCGGGCGGTTGCCGTCGATCACCTGGACCTGGGAGGAGAACTGCAGGTGGGAGGCGGTCACGGTGGCGGGACCGGTCACGACCAGCCGGCCGATCTCAAGCTCGCGGCTGCGGCTGTTGACGGCCACTTCCTTGCAGTTGAGCAGGATGTCGAGCACGTCCTCGCGGACCCCCGGCACGGTTGCATATTCGTGGTTGACCCCAGCGATGCGCACGGCGGTAATGGCACTGCCCTCGAGGGAGCCCATCAGCACACGGCGCAGAGAATTGCCGAGGGTGATGGCCTGGCCCCGATCCAGGGGCCCGATCACAAACACGCCCGTCTGGGAACGGTCTTCGGCGATCTGGTGCTCGACCCGATCAATCTGATACTGCAGCACGGTCTGAGGCTCAAAAGGAAAGGATTGGGCCCGCCTGGGGCCTGGGACGCCGGTCTCGATCAGACCCGGCGGCGCTTGGCGCGGCGGCAACCGTTGTGGGGCAGCGGCGTGACATCCCGGATCAGGGTGATTTCCAGGCCGGCTACCTGCAGGGCGCGGATCGCGGTTTCACGGCCGGAGCCGGGGCCCCGCACCAGCACTTCGATCTGGCGCATGCCCTGTTCTAGGGCGCGACGGCCGGCAGCTTCCGCTGCGGTCTGGGCGGCGAAGGGGGTGCCTTTGCGGGCCCCTTTGAAGCCACTGGCACCGGCCGACGACCAAGAGATGACCTCACCGGCCGTGTCGGTGATCGACACGATCGTGTTGTTGAAGGTGCTCTGGATGTGGGCGACACCGTTGGGCACGTTGCGCTTGGTCTTCTTTGCGCCTGATTTTTTGGCTGGCTTGGCCATGGACCTGGGGGTAGGGGAGACGGGAGGGGAGCCGCCCGGAGGGGCTCAGTGGGCGGCCTATTTCTTCTTGCCAGCCACGGTTTTGCGAGCACCTCGGCGGGTGCGGGCATTGGTGCGGGTGCGTTGGCCCCGAACCGGCAAGCCGGCCCGATGGCGACGACCGCGGACGCAGCCGATGTCCTGAAGGCGCTTGAGGGCCATGCCCTCTTGGCGGCGCAGGTCGCCTTCGAGGGTGAAGGTTTCAACGGCGGCGCGCAGTTTCTGCACGTCGGCATCGTCTAGATCCTTGACCCGGATATCCGGGTTCACGCCTGACTTGGCAATGATTTTCTGGGCCCGGGTCAACCCGATGCCATACACGTAGGTGAGAGCAATCTCGATCCTCTTGTCACGAGGAATGTCGACACCGGCGATCCGAGCCACGAAAAAACGATCAGTTGGGCAATTGGGGGCCCAACCAGAGGTTGGGCGGGGGTGGTTCAGCTCAGTGGTCCGAGCGGGGTCGGATTTTGAGTGAACCGTGGAGCGGGGGCCTGAAGGGACAGGACCCGAACCCAGGCTGGCCGGAGCAGGCCTGGGACGGCTGGAGCTGCTATTTAGGCAGGAGTCCAGGCGCTGGGATGAAACGAAAGGTGGCTCAGGGTTGGATCAACCCTGGCGCTGCTTGTGCTTGGGGTTGGTGCAGATCACCATCACCCGACCATGACGGCGGATCACCCGGCACTTGTCGCACATCTTCTTGACCGAGGCACGCACCTTCATGGGTGTGGGCTCTCCAATTTCCAAACGACGACACTACCACACGGGTCAACTGGCTAGGTCCACGATCCGTGCTGCGATCGCCTCGACGCTGCCGGAGGCATCGACCGCTTTCAGCAGCTGGCGCTCGCGGTAGTAGGTGATCAGGGGCTCGGTTTGTTCCCGATACACCTCCAGCCTGTGTCGGATCACCGCTTCGTTGTCGTCGGCCCGACCCCGGCCGAGCAAGCGCTGGATCAGCAGGTCGTCGTCAAGCTCCATCAGCACTACCAGCTCGATCTGCTGGGCCAGGTCTTCGAGGAGCGTATTGAGGGCTTCGGCCTGCACCAGGTTGCGGGGGAAGCCATCAAGCAGCCAGCCGCCGCCGTGGCCCTGCAGGCGGCTGCGCACGATCGCCAGCACTAGGCCATCGCTGACCAGTTCGCCCCTGGCCATCACCGCCTCCGCCTCGCGGCCCAGCTCCGAGCCTGCGGCCACTTCAGCCCGCAGCAAGTCGCCGGTGGAGAGGTGCAGCAGCCCCAGGCTGGCGGCTAGGCGCTCGGCCTGGGTGCCCTTGCCGGCCCCGGGGGGGCCAAGGAAGAGAAGGCGTTGTTTCATCAAGGGATTGCGAAGGGAGGAAGAAGGGGCAGGTAGGGATCGATCAGGAGCCCAGGTTCAGGCCCTGGGCTTGGTTCAAGAGCAGGCTCTGGGAGCTGGCTGGCTCACTGCCGAACCATGCCCTCGTAGCGCTGGGAGATCACGTAGGTCTGCACCTGTTTGGCGGTGTCAATCGCCACACCCACCAGGATCAGCAGGGAGGTGGCTCCCAGGCCCTGGAAGGTCTTGACCTGGGTAGCAGATTCAACTGCGGAAGGAATGATCGCCACGGCGCCGAGGAATAGGCCGCCCAGCAGGGTGAGCCGGTTCTGTACTTTGCCGAGGTAAATGGCCGTGGCTGAGCCTGGACGCACCCCTGGTACGGCAACGCCAGAGCGCTTTAAGTTGGTGGCGATGTCGATCGGGTTGACCGCCAGGCTGGCGTAGAAGAAGGAGAAGCCACAGATCAGGCCAAAGAACAGCAGGGCATAGAGCCAGGGCGTGCTGCTGTTGGGGCTGAGATAGCCGGCCAGCTTGATCAGCCAGGGGCTTTTCGACATGTTGGCGATCGTCAGCGGCAGGAACACTACCGCCGAGGCAAAGATGATCGGCATCACTCCCCCGGCGTTGAGCTTGAGGGGCAGATAGCTCTGGCGGGACGCCAGCAGGTTGGCCCCACCCACCTGGCGTTTGGCGCTGACGATCGGGATGCGCCGGTTGCCCTCTTGCACAAAGATGATGCCGACGATCGTGGCTAGGAACACGATCACGAGCACCACAATCCCGCCGACGGTGCTGCGGTCGCCACTCTGGGCCAGTTCGATCGTGGAGCCCAGGGCTTGGGGCAGGGTGGCAACGATGTTGACGAAGATCACTAGGGAGGCTCCTTGGCCGATGCCCCGTTCGGTGATCACCTCACTGATCCACATCACCACCATCGAGCCGGTAACCAGGGCCAGGGAGGTCTGCACCACAAAGATCAGGTCCGGGGTGCCTGCCGTCGCATAGGGACGCAGGATCAGGGAGAAGACAATGCTTTGCAGCAGGCCCCAGCCCAGGGCTACATAGCGGGTGATTTGGGCGATCTTGCGCCGTCCGGCCTCGCCCTCATTCTTCTGGAGATCCTCCAGTTGGGGCAGGGCGGCGGTGAGCAGCTGCAGGATGATTGAGGCGTTGATGAAGGGCAGGATGCCCAGGCCAAACACCCCCAGGGTGGAAATGCCGCCGCCGGTGAAGATGTCAAGGAAGCCGATCAGTTGGCCGCCCTTGGCGATGAACTCCTGGAAGGCGAGGCGATCGATGCCCGGCACGGGGATGTAGATCCCCAGGCGCACCAGCAGCAGCAGACCCAGGGTGATCAGCACCCGGTCGCGCAGGCCCTTGGCCTGGATCAGCTGGCTGATGATTTCCCCAGCACTGGGATTTCTGCCCCGGCTTACGAGCATGGTGACGACAACAGGAGGGGAGAGGAGGGGCGGAGGCGAAAAAAAACCGTCTGCCCGGCCCCAGGGGCATGGCAGACGGTAAAAACCTTAGGGAAGGATGTCCAAAGCGGGGTCAGTCGGGGACGTCGCAGCTGCCGCCGGCGGCTTCGATCTTGGCGCGGGCACTGGCCGTGAAGGCTGCCGCCTGAACCATTAGTTTGACGGCCAGTTCGCCATTGCCGAGCACCTTGAGGGGGTACTTGGGGCTGGTGACGATGCCGGCCTTGACCAGGGAATCGAGGGTGACCGTGCTGCCGGCCTCTAGTTCAGCCAGCTTCTCCACGTTGATCACGGTGAAGTTCTTGGGATTGACTAGGGGGAAGTGCTTGAGCTTGGGGATGCGCCGGTAAAGGGGCATCTGGCCCCCCTCGAAACCGGGGCGGGTGGGACGGCCCGAGCGGGACTTCTGACCGCGCATGCCGAAACCGCAGCTGGCGCCTTGGCCGGCGGCAATGCCGCGACCCTTGCGGGTTTTGCGGCGACGGGACCCTGCCTGGGGCTGGAGGGATTCAAGACGAAGCGTCATGGCGGTTCTCAGGAGTAGATCTGCTCAAGGGAAATGCCCCGCTCCTTGGCGGTCTCCTTGTGGGTGCGCAGCCCTTGGAGGGCTTCCATGGCGGCGCGGGCATTGTTCAGGGGCGTTTTCGAGCCGAGGCGCTTGGCCAGCACGTTTTTGATGCCGGCAAGCTCCAGCACCGTGCGGATCGAGCCACCCGCGATCACACCGGTACCAGGGGCGGCCGGACGGATCAAGACACTGGCGGCGCCATCGCGGCCATTGCTAAGGGTGGGAATTGAGCTGTGACGGGTGAGGGGCACCTTGACCAGGTGCTTTTTGCCATCGGCAACGCCCTTGCGCACCGCCCCGATCACGTCACCGGCCTTGCCGACACCGACGCCAACCTGGCCGCGCTCGTTGCCGACAACAACGATGGCCCGGAAGCTCATCTTTTTGCCGCCTTTGACGGTCTTGGAGACGCGGCGGATTTGCACCACCCGTTCCTGCCATTCGGAGTCGCGCTCCTGGCCCCGACGGTTGTCGCGGCCCCGGCCGCCGCCGCCGCCGCCGCGACGGTCGCCGCCGCCCTTGCCTTCACCGCCACGGCCACCGCCACCGCCGCCGCCGCTGCGGGTCTGTTGACCCTCGGCTGCTGCGGGCACGTCGGACGCCGCTGGAATGTCGCTGGTCTGGATCTGGTCGTTGGTTTCGGTCATGGTGAGAGCAGGGATCAGAACTGAAGGCCCGCTTCCCGGGCGGCGTCAGCCAGGGCCTTGACCCGGCCGTGGTACAGGTTGCCGCCTCGATCGAAGACCACCTGCTGGATGCCCTTGGCGAGGGCGCGCTGG
>CAMAPJ010000055.1 GCA_945860085.1 Synechococcus sp. UW140
CCCAGTGGGGACGCGAGCTGTGGGAGCCGATCCAAACAGCGGTAACCAAGGCTCAGCTGCTGGTGCACACCTTTGTGGCCGAGCACGAACCCCGTAATGTGGAGCAGGCCTTTGAGCTGGTGCTGCAGCACCCGGCTGATCTGGTGCACCTGAGCAAGCCAAGACTGCCGGCGGTGGTAATCGGCCTGCTCTACAAGCTGCTCTGGGGAGCGGCGGTGCTGGTGGATATCGACGATGAAGAACTGTGCTTTGTGGGCGAGCGCGAGCCGATCACGCTCGATGGCCTCAAGCGCCTGTGCCACGGACTGCCGGAACCGCTCGAGCTGATGGGCCCGCTGTGGACGCGGCTGGGGGTGGATCTGGTCCAGCGGTTTGACGGGATCACCGTGGCCAACGGGCCGCTGCAGAGTGCGTGAGCAACTGGGCGCCAGGGATTGATTCGGGGTGACTCCTCTCGCAGCCGCCAGTGGTTGCAGCCTGCCGAGTGGGCCGGGGCCGGCGCTGCCAGGGACTCTCAAGGCCGGCAGGCACCTCACGACCTGCAGCCCAGCTCATGCCTGCGTGTTCGGCGGCCGGAGCTCTTCCAGCAACACCGCCAAGGCTTCACTCAGTTGGAGCCGGTTGCGGGAGGTGTCTGCGAGGAGGAATCGGCATTGAGCAGCAAGGCATCCATTCTGGATTCGAGCGCGGCGAGTCGTTCGTTCTCTTTCCTCAGCTGCTTCGTACGCTTCCTGCTTTCGAGTTCTCTCTGCTCGATGTCGTACACGGGTCGCCAATTGAACATCGCCAACAAGCGCCGCCAGGGCGGCAAGGTGGAGACCCATTCCGACCTGCTCATGGGCCGGGAGTCTGCGGAAGTGGGAGAGGTTGTCATCGCCGTAGATTGGTGGTGAACGAAATCAGCAGCAGCAGGGAACCGGCCACAAGCGTTGACCATCCCTGGAGATCCAGCCAGGGCGGCGGGACTGGAGCGGGAATCCCCGGAAGGCTTTGACCATCTGACATCACCGTAGCCAGGGCGATCAGTTCCGATTACGCCATGGTACAGCAGTACTGGCTCAATTGGATGCGTGGTTTCGTGGGTTCCCGGCGGGCAGGTGGGGCGAGCGGAGAGGGCGGGGTGGCGCCGGGGTGTGGTGTCGGGCGGAATCAAAGAGCCACAGCACGTGTTGCCGCTGGACCGCGCTGCTCAGAGCACCTGGGGCGACTCAGGGCTGGTGGCGGGCGCACCCCTTCAGCCAACCAACACCCAACGGCGGGCAACCACCCCACCCCCAACCGCCATAACCTCACCCCATGCCCGCCAGCGACCCAGGCCCCGCCGCAGCGCCCCACCGCCGCTGCTGGATGCGCCAAGGCTGCGAGTGCATGGCCGCGCGCGACTGGGCCGGAGCGATCCGCGCCTACGTCCAGGGCCTGATGGAGCAACCCCTGCTGGGCATGCACGACGCCGCCAACCTGGAGCTGGCCCGCAGCCAATACCGACAAGAACGCCGCACCATCAATCAATAGGGCCGAGCCAACACCCAGGTGGTGGTGGCAGCCGCAGAACTGAGCCACTGCGCCGCCGGCTGTCCCGTCACGCTGGCGCAGCTGGTTCTTTTCAGTCGGCTGCGCCCGCTTGCAGGCCCCCTTGCCGGTCTGCGCTCCAGGAACTGCTGGGGCCCTACAGCGGGAAGCGCAGCTCCATCGCCCCCTTCTCAAAGGGCAGATCGCGGCGGCTGGCGGCGATGCCGCGATCAGCGAGCAGAGCCTGCCAGGAGGCGGCGGTGGCCTGCTCGTCGGCGCGGATCAGGTCGTCGAGCAGGAGGGTGATCTGCAGGGGGCGAGCGGGATCGGCGGGGATGGCCTGCAGCAGGGCCGGCAGGGCGGGGTAGCGCGCCTGGGGGCCGGTGGCGCCGGGCGGGCCATCCACGATCACGAGCACCCGATGCAGGGGCCGTTGGCGTTTGCGGCGCAGGGCGATGGCGGCGGCGGTGATGCGCTCCAGCTGGCTGTAGTAGCTGTAGCTGCCGCTGGCATCGCTCCAGGGCTCTAGTGGAGCCAGCAGCAGCTGGGCGTGGCGCCGCAGCCGGCCGGGGGCGATTAGCTCGGCGGTGAGCTGGTGGAACTGGGGTAGGTGCTCGTAGCTGAGCAGCTGGGGCGCGCTGCGGGCGCCCTGGGCGCTGCCGCTGCGCTGGGGGTAGGCCAGGGCCAGACCTTGCAGCAATAGATAGGTGCTGGTGCCACTGCCGAATTCGATCACCAGCTCGGGCGGCTCGGCCAGCAGCTGGTGAAGCATGCGCAGGGCGAAGTCGGCACTGATCGGCCAGCCATGCAGCTGGCCCGGGATGGAGCCGATCAGGGTGTGCAGCTGGATGAAGGCCTCCAGCTGGCGGGTGATGGTGAGCGTGGCGTTGCGCTTGGACTGCTCGATGGCCTGCAGGCGCTGCTCGATGGCGCCCAAGCGCTGGAGGAGCGGATCAGGGAGGCTCGTTGATGGCATTCAGTCTCAGCGGCGTGCTGTTAACAGTGCTGTACAACCAATTAGTAAAAGCTCTGGATACCGTAGGCCAGCTTGATCACAATGTCGTCGGCTTGAACGGCTTATTTCACCTGCTTCCAAGTGGTTATGGGAGAGATCTGCTGGGCCGTGGCGTCGGCGATTCAGGGCTGGGGGCCGATATAACTTTGATTTGTCTTAGCCAGAACCAAGCTCTTGTAAATTTCGACCTACACCGAAAAGCAATAGGAACAAGAATTGCCGATGAAGCGTGCGCAAGTTTTGCGGCCTGCAGCGCAATTTCCCATACGAACCAAAGCCCTGGCAAATGCGCCCCCCACAACGGCTAGTACAAAAACATTGGAATGCAACATCACGCTTTTACAACATTATCTGCCGAACCAAGATAGACACCGCGTGAATCCACAATTAATTTTGCGCAACGCTTAATCATATCGTAATCAAAGGCATCGTGGTTGGTGGCCAGTAGCACAACATCGTAACTAGCAATACTTTCAGGCGTCAGGGGCACGCTGATCAGATCAAAGTGGTGTTCGCGCATATTGGGGAACACTGGTACCCAAGGGTCCGAATAATCAATCAAAGCGCCTTTGGCTTGCAGCAGCTCCATTAGCTCCACCGACGGGCTTTCGCGCATGTCGTCCACGTTCTTTTTGTAGGCGATGCCCAGCACCAGTATGCGGCTGCCCTTGATGGATTTTTCGCGTTCGTTCAGCGCATCGGCCAGCTTGCTGACCACCCATTTGGGCATGTCGCTGTTGATCTCGCCGGCCAGTTCAATGAAGCGGGTGTGCAGACCATACTCACGCGCCTTCCAGGTGAGGTAGTAGGGGTCGATCGGGATGCAGTGCCCTCCCAAACCAGGGCCGGGGTAGTACGGCACAAAACCAAAGGGCTTGGTGGCGGCGGCGCAGATCACCTCGTGGATGTCGATATCCATGGCGTCGGCCACGATTTTCATTTCATTCACCAGGCCGATGTTGATGGCACGGTGGATGTTTTCCAGGAGCTTGGTCATTTCAGCCGCGCGGGTGGAGCTGACCGGCACCACCTTGTCAATCACCTGGCTGTACAGTGCTATACCCACTACCAGGCAGGCTGGCGTGGTGCCGCCCACCACCTTGGGGATGGTCTGGGTGGTGAAATGGGGGTTGCCCGGGTCCTCACGCTCGGGCGAGAACACAAGAAACACATCCTCACCCACCTTCAGTCCACGTGCCTCAATGCGGGGCCTAAGTTCTTCGTCTGTCGTGCCGGGGTAGGTGGTGCTTTCAAGGGCAAACAACTGGCCGGGCCGTAAGTAGGGCACCAACGATTCGGTAGTGTTAATCACATAGCTCAAGTCCGGCTCGCGGTACTGGTTGAGCGGTGTGGGAACGCAAAGAATCAGGGCATCGACCTCACCGGCGCGAGAAAAATCAGTGGTGGCATCGAAGCCCTGCGCATGGGCTTCGGCGACCACAGCATCGGGAATGTGCTTGATATAGCTTTTGCCAGAATGGATGGCATCTAGCTTGGCTTGGTCAATATCAAAGCCCAATACCTTGATGCCGACTTCAGCAAAGCGAATGGCCAAAGGCAGGCCGACGTAGCCCAAGCCAACGATACCGACAATGGCGTTGCGTGATTTGAATTTTTTGATGAGATGATGTGACATGGCTAACTCGTTCAGAAGAGGTTGTTGCTCAGAAAGCATCTAATTTCAGCTGTCTAGTTTTTCTTCGTCGCAAATCAGCTCAGGGTCTTCCTCTTGGTCGACCACGGGTTGACCACCAAATTCCGCGGCCAAAGGGCCGGAGAAGAAGTGGCTCATGACATAGTTCACCCCAAACATATTCACATTGCGCAAGTCGGGCTCATAGAACATGCCGCGGCCGGGGTGAGACGAGATGATTTCGTAAGACGGGAAATAATGAATGTCATCCACGTCTTCCGCCAGCTCGCCGGCCACGGCGCGCAGCACCGACTTGGAATACGTGGTGGCCACCAGCACATGATTCTGAGTGGCCGTTGCTGCCAGTGGCACAGGCGAAACGGTCAGTAACATGCGGGCACGAGGGTTCACCGCACGCAAGCGCTCCCAGAATGCCACCATGTCGGCCCGTATCTCTGCCGCACGAAGGTTGTGGAACACATGCCGTGAGGGTTCGTAGATTCCGGCCACCGTGCCAGGGGCAACGGCGAACATGGTTCCGTCCTCGGCATTTTCCCAACCCTCGGTCAGGCCCATGGTGAACGCAAACACATCGAGTTCGGCAAACATGCTGCGCACCGCCGCCAAGTGCCGGGCGCGCAGTGCCAAAACCGTCTCAGCACTGTCCTGGCCAACGGGGTCAACACTGGCGCGCAAGGCGTCGTAAAAGCGACCCTCTTTTTCCCAGACACGCTCAGTTGGGATGCGTACACCATGAGCTTCGTCGAACAGTTGCAACAACTGCCGGGTGGTATACACATTACCGTAGCGGCAGGAGAAAACTCCGTAGCCCCACTTCCGTGCTTCTGCTGTATTTTCGAATACAGGTGGAGCAGGCTCCATGTCCATGAAAGCCGCACCGCGGGCAGCCAGGTTGTTGCCAATGTGCTGAGCAAAACAACTGCCGGCGGTGCCGATACGGTCCTGCTTACGCAGCTGCATTGGCTGCCATATTTCCATCAGGTCAGCGTAATGGCGGCTACCCACGGCTGAGCGCCAAAAGGCACGCTCGGGTTGGGTTTTGTAAGGGTTGGTGGGGGTGGCCATGTTCAGCCCACTTTCGGTTGGCGCAGGTGGTACTCCCGCAGTAGGTCGGCGAGGCGCAGGGACAAGGGGTCTGCCGTTGCCTGGCCGGGACGCGCATTGGGGGTGGTGTGTGCAGCTGGAGCTAGGGCATTATAGGCCCCCAGTATGCTTTCGGGCTCGGTGGTCTCGGCGATAAGCACGGCATTGAACCAGCGCCGGATCACCGCGGGTGGGATGCTGCCGCCATGACCCATCCTGCCGTAGAAATCGCTCGCCAGGATGAGTCGCACCCTTGTGCTGCTGCCGACCCGGCCCACGAACCTCGAAACGTGGTTGACGAAATGCTGCCGGTCGCCGGCGCTGGACAATATCACGGTCGTGACATTGCCGGGATTGTCCTGATACACCTCCGCCAGATCGCAGACGATGGTGCGGCTCCGCCGCTCGGCTTCGGGGACCTGCTGCCAGCAGGTGGCGAAATAGTCCCTCACATGTCCAGAGTAATAGGACAAGATGTCGGTCTGCGGGTTGATGGCCAGCGAAACCGCCCCTTCCACCGATCGGGCATAGAGCAGGGCCGCATAGCCACCGCCAGAGGATCCGAAGAACAAGGTCCGCCGTGGGCCGAGTTCGGCAACCGTGTTGCGCAGCAACTCTCCGAGAATTGGTCTCAGTGGAAAGCTGTCCGAACCGGAATACCATCCGATCCGAAGCGCCTTGTCTGCATCGAGCGTGGGATCGCAGATCGACAGGCAGGCCGATTTCGGGCCCGCGTCGAATGCCACCTGAAACCGCGGCAGGACAATCTTCTGCCGGTTCGTCGCGCCGTGAAAGCAGATCACTAGAACATCGGGCGCGGCCGCGCCGGTCAGCCGAAAGGCGATCTCGTGCCCCCCATCGCAGGAAAGGGTGCCATTCTCCCGGTCGGGGTGGAAGTGAAAGGATGTCATCACGGCGGTAAGGTTTCTTGGTCGGACCAGGACTCGGCAGTCACAACGCAGATGGCCAACGTTAATGAGATGGCCGGACCCGTACTGCGGCCCGGCTCGCCGGAAGGCGCGCTCGGGCTGGCTCCTGCATGGGTTGTCCGGTGGGAAGTGTCTATGTCAACCCTCGATCGGTTGGCACAGGTGATGGGCGCGCAGCAGGGCGACGAGACGGAGATCTCGCTGGTTTGCCGTCGAATGGCCAGGACGTGCCGCGCGGGGTGCGGGGGTCGTATCCGGAGGCCGCGCCGTCAGGGCATGATGGGCATCGAGGATGCCTTGCCGGTCGAACCAAGGCGCCGTGACCAGGGCCTTTAACCAGGACAGCAAGGCTTTGAGCGGAATCGAGCCACTGTGGCCGGGAATCCCCCAGTATCCGCAGTGCAGGATGAACTGTTCCGGCCGTTGCAGCCCGACCGTGGAGAATGACGGCATCTGGGTGCCGTAATGGCGCAGATCGCCGAAGCTCTGAAGATAGATCACCAGATTGTCAAACCCCCCACCATAAGCGGCTGACAAATCGATGGTAGTTTTCTTTCCGATTTCGGTGATCGAACCGTCATCAGGATAGGCGAGCAATAGCTGCCGCTCGGCCGGCTTGTAGATGGACAGATCGGTCTGCGGATTGACCGCAATGCAAACGCTACCTGGATCGTGCCGTGAAAAATTGAGCGCCGCGAACCCGCCAGAGGATGCGCCGATGTAAATCCGCCGCCACACGGCGAGTCGCTCGGACAGGCAGGCAATCAGGCAAGGAAACCCTGCCTCTAGGGGCATTTCCGCTCCTCCCAGATACCAGCCCGCCACCATCTCGGAATGCAGCTCCAGCGTCGGATCGGCAACCGACAGCTGGTGGCAGGCGTCCAACTCCGTCTGAAGGTTCTGATAATGCGGGATTCGGCGCTTGCTGCGGTCAACCGCGCCATGAAACACCACCACCAGGATGTCTCCGGTCCCGCGCCGATATTTCACCGGCACGGTGATGGCGCCGAAACGAAGGCGGTAGACCCCGGATGCCAGATCCTCGGGCAAAGACGCGACATCCAGTTCAGGCACTGTCAACGGCTTTCCCGACATCATGGTCCTCCATTTCCAGACGGCTGCAGTTCTAGCAACCCGGCCCGATAGTCACGGCTGGCGGCAGATAGGGTCGAGTCGGCCGGGACCCTCGCATCCTCGGAGCCCGTCACCAGGCCGGTATGCGCCAATCTCCGTGCGATCGCGCGGCTGGAATAGCGAGCAGTGGCGATCTGCTGGAGTTCCGTCAGCCAGGCGACCCGCGCTGCATCGTCGCGGGAAAGGCTCCAGACGAGATCGGCCACCTGATGTGGTTCGCAATAGAGCGGGAGGTCCCCGAAGGTGGCCTCGAACCGCGGCGGCAGGATCACTGGCACCCCGGCCAGCATCGCCTCGATGATGGATCGCCCGAAAGCCTCGATCAGGCCGGAATGGGGGAAATAGACGAAGACGTCGAGCCCGCGCAGGAAGTCCTTCGGGCTGCGCTGGCCGAAGGGGATCACCTCCCATGTGTCGGGCAGGCTGCCCAGGATCTCGGCCGCCTTCTTCGCGCCCCCCAGGATCGAGACTCGAAAGCCCTCGTCCGATGTATAGGCCATGCGCAGCAGCGCGGGATCCTCTAACCATTTCTCGCTTCCGTCCCGGCCATGACGGCCGATCACGAAGGGGGCTTTCAGCGCAGGCTTCGGCGGGCACACATAGGTATCGGGATCGAAGGTAGGATGCCAGTCTGTGGTGTTTAGCGCGATCCCGTCGGCATCGCCCGACGCCCGCAGCTCGGCGCGAATCAGGTCGCTGATAGGACAGAGTATCTTCTGCGCGGCCGGGAAGGTACGGATCCTGAGGCCAAGCTCGGCAATGTCGTATGCCGGGCTGGCATCAGCAAGGATGCGCGAATTGTTGATTACGAAGAAGGCCACGCGGCAGGAAAAGAGCCCGCCTGTCGCGTCGAACTGCTGAGCGGTAACGCAGGAGGGGTGCCTCAGGATCATCACCTCAGCGCGGAAAGGCCTGAGATCCATGATCGACATGGTTATGCTCCCATAGCAAGCATAACGCGGACTTGTCGGCGCTCTGCGGTTGCGGTCGGCCCGACAGTCGATCAGGCGCACCGACAGCCCCCGAGCCAACAGGAACTCGATCTCATCGATCGTGCTGGAGGCGTTGCCGCCCGAAAAGGACAGATCGGTTACGAGGACCACGTCCAGCCGGGCCGGCACGTGAGTCTCGAATTTCAACGACTCAAGGTTATCCCTGACCCGCGCCAGCTCGATCACAGCCTCCTGCGGTGCGGGAAAAATGCGCAGTGAGGGCGGCGGGAACTCGAGACGTAGGTTGCTGGAGGCCAGCGTACCGTGCCAAGTCTTCCATGCCTTTCCATAGGCTAGGCGGGGCCTCATTGCTCCGGACTGTTTATCAACACCATAGACCGGATTGTTTGTCAACGAAGAGGCCAAATCTTGACAGATCATGCCAATCAACGGGAGCTCTTGGTAATTGCTGCCTTCCGCCAAGCGCGCCCGGGAGATTAGCTCGCTGTCGCCGCCGAATTGGACACAATCCCAGAACCCCAGCCCCCGAACCAGAAAATCGCGTTCAAATAGGCATGATATTGAGGCCTTACGTGCAACGCCATCAATGTTAAATGCGCCGACTTGCCCGAGATGGTTGAAATATCCGTCCGGGGTGATGCGGAGCATATGAGTGATGCTTACAAGCGAAGGCCTGGGCTGAGCTAGGACGACTCTAATATGATTCTCAAGCCGCTGAGGATGCGCCCAGTCATCTGCATCATGGCCTGAGATCCACGTTCCCTTAGCCTTCGTTAATGCAATATTTTTTGATACATAAGGCCCAACATTCACCTTGTTGCGGAATATCTTCGCCCGCGCATCTGATGCTTCAATCTCCTGAAGAACTGACCAAGTAGCGTCTGTCGAAGCATCGTCCACAATCAGGAGTTCAAGGTTGCACCACGTCTGATTCAGGATGGACTGCGCGGCTTTTCGAACTGTTTTTTCTGCATTCCATGCCGGCATGATGACCGTGACCAGCGGGCCATCCGTAACCGGTGGCAGGGGCTCTGTATTCAACCGATCAAAAACAGTGCCCTCGCGAGCATCCAGGCAGATGGGCTCTGCATTAAAGTGGGCCAAATATGCATTTAAGTGGTCTTGCCACTGTGCCTCATCACCTTTAGCCAAGGCTGCGTTGGCTTTCAAAATATGCGAGGTATAGGTCAATTCTGGAGGCAGGTGGGCTTCAGCCAAAGCGACGCCGCGATCATGTGCGCCTGTTTTGGCCACTTCAGCTGCAGCGAGGAGCACGCGCTTGGGGTCAGGGCCTGCGTCTTTGCCACGCAAATGGTTGACAAGGGGGTTGGTTTTGAGTGAGCGGCTCACCAGATAAAAGCGCGAGCTGAAAGCAGGGCTAGGGTCTGTGGTGCCGGTCGAACCGTGCACCAAATAATGCTCTGCAGCATCCAGCCCAGTTTGTTCAAATTCTGGATATTGGCTCTTATACCAAGCTGCGTCAAACATTTCTGAAACTTTAATCAGTTCCAGATTTTTGGCCCAGGTCGCAAAAACCTTTTTGATGGCGTCTGGTTTAACGAGGTTGGCTGTTGGCGCTTCAAATGGCCGGGCTTTGCCGAATTCAGGCATTTTTTTGGGCCCTGCCGCCTTGTGCCAGGCCGTAAAGGCTTGTTTGTAGTCGGAGCGCAAGGGCTGAGACTGACCGGTTTCGTCATACAGCCCGAATACTTGGTGGTTGGTGAGGCCGGCTTCGTGGTCGAGGCACAGCATCAAGGGGCGGCAAAGGTGTTTTTCGGGTGTGCCCAGCACCTTGAGTCGTTCAATCAATTCGGCATCGCCACCCACGCGCACTGAATCCCAGGCGCCCAGCTCATTACGGAAATAGGCGGTTTGCACCATGAGCGAGACGTAGCACAAGCGCAGGTAGCCATCTTCTGTAGTGAAGGCGCCAGGAATAGGGCGCGTGATTTGTCCCTGTTCGTTCATGCGCAACATGTGACCGGTGCATGCCAGGGCGTTGGCAGCAGTCAATGCCTGGACTTGCTGTTCAATCCGGTCGGGGAAGGCCCAGTCGTCAGCATCGTGCACGGTGAGCCACTGCCCACGGGTGTGCAGCACACCTAGGTTGCGGCAGACGTAGGAGCCCACGTTGACGGGGCTGCTCAACACTTCCACACGTGGGTCACGTTTTGCCAGCTCTTTGGCCTTTTGCAGGGTACCGTCGGTACTGGCATCGTCCACCACGATGATTTGCAGATTCTGCCAGGTCTGGTTAAGTAGTGAGCCTACCGCCAGTTCAATTGTTTGCTCTGCATTGTGGGCCGGCATGATGATTGTGACCAGTGGGCCCTCGACCTTGTCGGACGGGGGGTGGGGCTGGATCCGATGGAAGAAGGATAGGGCTTTGTTTGGCGCCAGTTCGATACGCAGGCCATACGCATTGAGGTACTTGTTCAGGTGATGAAGCCGAAGCGCTGGCCGGTCGGCGACATAGTTGGCGTAGAGCAGGTTCAGAGCAAGGATTTGAGCGCCTTGGGCGTTAGTGAAGGCATGCGCTCGCGCTTCGCTGAGCCGACCTTTTTGGGCCAGCATTTCCGCTTCGTATATTGCATTTATATATTTAGGCTTGACTCTTTGCTTGAAAATGTAATCCAGCCTCAGGGGCCTCTCCTTGTCTGCACACTCCCCTGCAAGGCCATGGGCGGAAAAGGTTATAGGGTTTTCGCCGATTAGGCGGAGCTGACGGTCAATTTCGAATGCATAGACATAAGAATGCGAAGGAAAGCGATAAGCTTTTTCAATCAGGCAAGCAAGATCATGCATATTTGGCCACCCCCTCCTGCTTCACTGCCAGCGACCGAATCGACGCCAAAATCCAATTACTCGATCTATGTGTTGTCTTGCCGCATATCTGAGCTATAGAATGAATTTTTGAGCAATACGAAAGAGGATGAGCAGGGGAGGTCCTAGCTCTTTTTGCCGATGCCCAATTATAGGTCAAAGAGGTGCTTTGGCGCCTTTTCATATTTTCATTGCCAATTTGGATTGATTGAGAGCACGCTAGGTAAAGCTTGGAATAAAGAGAATTTCCCGGGTCCTTCATTGCTGCTGCCGCAACAACGATGTTGATGTCGCGGAAGGTGTTCTCCGCCAGCTTGGCCAGCTCGGCGGTGCTCGCCGTGGTTTCCGCCACCGTGCAACGGCTGAAGCACCGGTACAGGCGGGCCGCCCGTTCCGTGGCTTCGGGGGTGGTGTCACCCACCACCCGGTCGTTGTAGATGATCTCGCGGATCGCTTTGCCCGGCACTGCGATCGACACCACCGGCACCCGAGCATCCAGCAGTGCGATCGGCCCGTGTTTCATCTCGCCCGCCGGGTAGCCCTCGGCGTGGATGTAGCTGATCTCCTTGAGCTTCAAGGCACCTTCCAGGGCGATCGGAAAGTTGATGCCCCGGCCCAAAAAGATCACGACCTGGGTGCTCTCAAAGTGGTGGGCCAGGGCCGCTACCCGCCGGTCGTGATCCTCGATCAACTGGCGCAGTTGCTCGGGCACAGCCCGCAACCCAGCAACCAGCGCCTGCAACCGCTCGCGGCTGATCGTGCCACCCCCTAACCCAAGGGCTGCCTGGTTGCCCACCCGCCGCTCGGCAAAGGCCAGCGCCAGGCCATAGAAGGCCAACAGCTGGCCCAAGAAGGTCTTGGTGGCAGCAACCCCCACCTCGATGCCAGCACCGATGCCCAGCACCTGCTCCACCATCCGCCCCAGGGAACTCTCCGGCCGGTTGGTGATCCCCAGCAACCGAGGGGCGTAGGCCGAATCCGCCACCAGCCGGGTCCGCGTCTGCTCCATGGCCACCGCCGCCGGGGTGTCAACCATTTCACCATAATATATCAGCCGAATGGTGAGGGAGTGGGGCCCCAGCGGCGGCGGGCTGTAGCGGAATTCACTGGCGTAGAGTACTCTCTTTGGATCCCCGCCAGCTGCTCCAGCAGATTGGCCCCTACCTGGGCGGCGTGCGGCTGGTGCCGCAGGCCAGCACATCGATCCGTTCCACCCCCTCCAACAGCCCCTCATCCAGCGGTAGGGCCACCAGCCGTTCACCCACCTCCGGCAGGTGGCGCGCCAGCCAGAGGGCTGCCGTCTACGTCTGTTCGTGGATCTCCTTGAGCATGGAGTGGCGGAAGCTGTGCTTGTCCGCGGCGTGCTCTGTGCCGCTCAGCAAGGAGGGATTGCGCTGCACCCGCTCATCTGAGGCGTTGTAGAGCTCGATCCCCAGGGGCGTCAGCAGCGCCACTTCACCGTCTTCCAGCGGCAGGATCGTGCGCGTGAATCCAGCCAGGGCGGGCGTATCGCTGGCACAGAGGAATTCACCTTCCCCGAGACCCATCAACAGCGGCGCCGCCTTACGCGCCACCACCAGAGCACACGGCAGCTCGGCCCACACCACCGCCAGGGCGTAGGCCCCCTGCAGCCGCGGCAACTCCCCCTGCAACAGCAGTGAGCCGTTGGGTTCCGCAACGCCGACCTGCAACCGCGCCAGCTCACGGCTGAGCAGGTAAGGGATCACCTCTGTATCGGTGTCCGAACAAAACACAACCCCCCTCGGCCTGCAGCTGGAGTTCCCCCGATTTCGTGGACAGGTCTCAGAGCTTCACAGTAACGATTGTAGGGGTCGCCGCAAGGCATTGCTCGTAATTGATTGGACTGAGGAAACCGATCGTTGAATGGCGGCGTTCGCGGTTGTAGTAGCCCTCGATCCAGAAGGCTAATGACCTCTGGATCTGAGCCGGATTGAACAGGGTTTTGGCATCGTCATCGAGGTTCAGTTCAAATTTGAGGGTAGAAAAAAAGCTCTCCACAACTGCGTTGTCCCAGCAGCAGCCCTTGGCGGACATGCTGCAGCTGATCTCATGCTTCTGGAGCAGCTTGCGGTAGTCGGAGGCCCGATACTGACTGCCCTGGTCCGTGTGGATAATCAGTTGCTCTGGTACCACCCGGCGGTGGTCCAGAGCCCTGTTGAGGGCTTCCATTACCAGGGCTGTATCCCTGCGGTGAGCCAGCTTCCAGCCAACAACACGGCGGCTGTACAGATCAATCCAGACCGCTAGGTACCGCCAACCAGCGCTGGTGCGGAGGTAGGTGATGTCACCCGCCCAGTAGAGGTTCGGGGCTGGAGGCTGGAAGTCCTGCTGCAGCAGGTTGTCCACCACCCCACAGGCCGTGCTGCTGGCCTTGGTGCAGGGCCGGAACGCCCTGCGGGTCTTGGCCCTCAGCGCGTTGAGGCGCATCAGTCGAGCGACGCGATGCAGCCCGACATGGCGGCCGGCTGCACGCAGTTCCTGATGGATCCGCGGGGAGCCGTAGAAGCCCCGGTGCTCGTCGAACACCTCCTCGATCTCAGCGGAGATCACAGCGTTGTTCGCCGCCCGCTCCCCCGGCGCCTCCTGCCGCTGCCGCCAGGCGTAGTAGCCACTGCGGGCCACATCCAGCTGCCGGCACAGCCAGGAGATGGAATGCCGATCAGCAAGCTGATCAATCAGGCAAAACCTTTCGGCGACAGCTGCTGCGCTGCCGCCAGCCTGAAAAAATCCTTCTCCCTCCTGAGTTCCCGGTTCTCCTTACGGAGGCGATTGAGCTCAGTGCGCTCCTCGCTGGTCAGGATGCCGTGGTCCCTGGGACCAGCCTGGCCGCTGTCGATACGGGCCTGGCGGACCCAGCGGGCCAGGCTGCTGGAGTGCAGGCCGAGGCGCTGGGCCACCGCATTGCAGGAGAGGCCCTCCTGCATGCAGAGGGCAACGGCCTCCAACTTCTGCTGCTCCGTGAACTGGCGTCTGGTCTTGGTTGGGTTGGTCATCGGTAGACAGTCTGAGGGTCATGGCGTGGCCCTTAGCGACTTGTCCACGGAAAGGGGGGAGGCCCAAGCTCTTCCCGCAGGGTGCTGTAGTTCTCGATGATTCCGTTCTGCACCACCGCCACCCGGCCAGGCCCATCGAGGTGCGGGTGGGCGTTGCGCTCTTCATGTTTGCCATGCGTGGCCCAGCAGGTGTGGCCGATGCCGCATTGCCCCGGAGCACTCGATGTCTCAAAGCGCTGGCTGAGAAATACCAACTTGCCCTCGCCCCGCAGGCAGCTCAGCTGCCGTTCACCGGCCACCGTGGCGATGCCGGCTAATTCGTAGCCGCGGTATTCAAGTTGGCGCAGGCCATCCAACAGAAGTGGCGCTGCTTCGAGCGAACCGATCACCGCAACAATGCCGCACATCGGCGCAGGCTCCTGATGCGTTGCTGTAGATGCGGCTCAGGGCCCTTCATCTCCGATGCAATGGTGATCTCTCCATGGCTAGCCAATGCCGCTGGCTTTGGCAAGTCACTGGGAAGCCTATCCTTCTGGAAGCCATGCCACGGCCCGGCAGCTGCGCGAGATGCGCATCGAGTAGAGCCGTTGACCCTCTGGCCCTTGGCGGCTCTGGATCAATTCCCAACGCAGGCCCTTGCTGGCTTGGATCTGCTCCCAGGTCATCACTTGCAGAAGTTTGAGTGTCTTGAGAACAGCCCAGGCTTCTGGTTTGTCGAGCGCGAACAGATTGGCCTGGAATTCAGGATTGTTGAGATCCAGCTGAATCACGTGCCGCCCAGGTGCTGCTCCAGCGCATCGAGATCAGCAACGCTGGGTGGTTCGGTCATGGCCAGCAAAGCCCGATCAAGCCGGGCAGAGGCTTCCGGCTGGTGGAGCCAGAGTTCAGACTCTGGAATAGTCTGAGCTGTCTTGATCACCCACACGCCAGGCTCGCTGCTGTCGATCAGCACAGTACGCCCGGCGTACTCCTTGCCAAGGGAGATTTGGCCGCTCACGCCGACCTGCTTTGCCACCAGCCGCGAGCTATTCATGCCAGCAATGCTTTCATGCCAGCCTAGCGAGGCTTTGGCTGGAACCCGGCCTGAGCAGATCGCAGTTCGGCGGAGCGCACGTCCATCACCTACGGCTCGACAAGCTCGACGGTCTGCGCCTACATCGCCTCGATGGAGGCGGGGCTGCTGCTCGGGGCAGACGAGATCAGGGAGCGCTCCACTCGCAGCCGCCAGGGGGCTGGAACCTGCGAAGCGCGTTTGGGCCGCTGAACCATCCGGCTGACTGTGCCGATGGATGCCTCACATAGTGCAGCCCGGGCCTCACTCAGTTGGAGCCGGTTGCGGGCGGAGTCTGCGAGGAGGAATCGGCATTGAGCAGCAAGGCATCCATTCTGGATTCGAGTGCGGCGAGCCGCTTGTTCTCGCTTTCGAGCAGCCGCTTCTCGCTCTCGCGTCCACGCATCTCGATGTCGTAGACGGGTCGCCAGTTGAACGTCGCCAGCAAGCGCCGCCAAGGCGGCAACGTGGAGACCCATTCCGACCTGGTCATCAACCGGGATGGTGCCGAAGAGGAGGAGGTTGTCATTGCCGTAGTTCGTAGTGAACGAAATCAGGAGCAGCAGGGCGCCAGCAACAAGGGTTGACCAGCCCTGGCGATCAAGCAGCCAGGGCCGCGGAACTGGATCAGGCAGCCCCGGAAGACTTTCAACATCTTTAGCAACCGTAGCGAGCCCAAACCAACACCGATCACTAAATAGCACTCTGTACTTCCAGCTGGGGCTTCCGTGTTTTCACGGGTTTTCCGGCCAAGCGCCTGAGGCGGGAACCAGCCCCACTCCTGCCAACTACACCACCGGCAGTTCTGGTGTGCCCTTTTCTCCCGAGCGCGGCCAAAAGGCCCCATCAAGGCGATGGCTTGTCGCTGATCAGGTTGTCGCTCACTGCCTCAGAGCTGCTGCTCACCCGATCGGCCAGCTCGATGGTGAGGGTGTCGGGTTCCGGGAAGGTGCGGTTTTCATGGTGCGGGGGGCTGCATCAAAGGGCCTGGATGAACGTGTCACTGTCCAGTCCGGCTTGGCGCAGAACGCTGGCGAGGGTGCCGACGGCCAGGTCCCGCCGGTGCAGGGGAACCACACAGATCACTGCAGCTGTACTGCCATCGGCCTTGGTCGTTGTTCTGCGAAGCACCAGGTGACTACCTTTTTGACGCACCTCCTCAAAGCCCAGTCGCTTCAGGGCTGCCACCACAGCAGCAGCGGGAAGGCGCGGGAGCTTAGGCAACGCTCACCTCAAAGGTGGTGAGCAGCCTTGGCGCCAACGCCGGCTGCGGACACTCCTCCAGGAACAGTTCGGTGGCCTCCCGCAAGTTGGCCAGGGCTTCTTCCACGGTGTCCCCTTGACTCACGGTGCCTACCTCCGGGCACTCGGCCACATACACCTCTTCCTCTCGGTGAAGGATCGCCGTGAGTCGTTGGGCGGTGGCAGTGCTCATCGGCGTTGAGGGGGATGCCTCCAGTCTGGGGCTTCTGGGCAGGATCAGCCGGCCAGGAGGCGAAGAAGGCTCGGAATCGTTTCAGGCGGCAATCCGGCTGGTGTTGCAGTCCGTCAGCGTTACCTGGATGGGTGGGAAGCGAGAGGCATTGGGTGGGACTCCGCTCGCAGCCGCCAGTGGGTAGCACCTGCCGAGAGGGTTGGAGCCGCAGAAGCCACGATCCTGCTGAACCAGCGGGCGCCTCACGAACTGCAACCCTGCCAGCGCTCGGGCCTCAGCCCTTGTGCTCTTCCAGCCAAGCCGCCAAGTCTGCTGGCCCGCTGAAATCGAGCAGGGCATCGGCCAGGGCTTCCAGCTGCTCCAGCGGCAGGGCCTGGATGCAGGCGCTGGTGGCCTCACTGAGCGGGCCGCAGCGGCGGCTGAGCAGGCGCAGGGTGAAAGCGGCAGCCTCAGCGGCCCGGCCCCGGGCCTCGCCTTGGACTTCGCCTTCCTTCCGTCCCTCTTGCCGGCCCAGATCCAGAAGGTCCTGGGCGGCGCGGGTGTGAAGCAGCTGGTCTGTGGGAATGCCTGCGATCACCATGATCTCCTCGGGGGTAAGTGTGGGAAACCGCTCAAACAGCATAGTGAGAACGGTGGACAGCAGATCCGGCCGGTGCTCCAGTATCTGCTGGGTACTGGCCGGCAGTTCTGCCTCAGGCCGCACTGGCAGCGTGACCAGGGTGAGCCATGGATCGCGATCGGCCTGCTGGCCCAGGTCCTCCAAGCTGAGCCAGATCACCCCATCCACAAACCCCTGCAGCTGCTGTGGCAACAGGGCTGTGACGTGACCCCCTTTGCTGCTCCAGTCCTTATGAGAGCTAGTGGATTGATCAGGGTGCCCGGCACCCTCAAAAGCATTGCCCGGCAATCCGCAATGTCCCTGCCATGAGCCAAGCCTTTGCCGTTGTGATCGAAGAAACCGATCACAATTTCTCTGCCTATGTGCCCGATCTGCCCGGCTGTGTGGCCACAGGCCCCACCCGTGATGACGTGCTTGCTGAGATCCGTGACGCCATTGCCTTTCACCGCGAAGGCCTTGCCGCCGATGCCCAGCCCCAGCCGCCTGTGCGCTCCAGCGTGGCCACCGTGCTGGTGTAGCGCTGGCTTTGGCGGGTAAAAGCACCTTCATGCCGGCGTGAGCTCCATCAGGGTCAGCCCTGAAAGATCGAGTCGCTGACGGGCTTGCCAGAGGTCATGGCTGTCCTGCATGGCAAGCCAACTTTCGGCACTGCGCCCCAGCACCCGTGACAATCGCAGCGCCATATCCGGCGACACGCGGCTTTTGCCTGCCACCAGCCGCTGAAAGGTTGAAGCCGAAACCCCCAATCGCCCGGCCACCTGCCGGATGGAGAGCGCGCACGGCTCGAGATACACCCCTTCGATGAATTCCCCGGGGTGGGGCGGATTGTGCATCTGCATCAGTGGTAGTCCTCGAAGTCAAGATCGAACACGTGGCCATCGCGGAAGCCAAACGTGAGCCGCCAGTTGCCGCGCACCCAGATCGACCATCGCCCCTTGTCTGCCCCCTTGTGCGGATGCAGGCGATAGCCCGGCAAATCGAGATCCTCGATTTGGGCAGCGGAGTGCAAGGCCGCCAGCTGTAGCCGGAGCTTGCGAGCAAGGGCTGGCAGAATCCCCGCCGTGCTGCCTGTCTCGAAGAACAATCGCAGCCCCTTGTGGCGGAAGCCATGAATCACCCAGTCGATCCGCAGCCCTCAAAGCGTAGCGCGATGCGCAACGGGCGATGCCTTGCGCTGTGTTGGTTGTTGCTGACCCGCTCACGTGAGCACCTCCCCTGTCGCCACCGCCTCGGACAGCGTCGGTGCGGCGCCCCCACTTTCCTGCAGCAGCGAGAGCAGATAACTGCCGTAGCCACTCTTCTGCAGCGGCCGGGCCAACTGCTCGAGCTGCTCAGCGCTGATCCAGCCCTGGCGCCAGGCCACCTCCTCCGGGCAGCCCACCTTCAGGCCCTGGCGGTGCTCCAGGGTGCGGATATAACTGCCGGCCTCATGCAGCGAGTCGCAGGTGCCCGTATCCAGCCA
>CAMAPJ010000056.1 GCA_945860085.1 Synechococcus sp. UW140
AACCGTTATCTGGGCGCTTTTAGTTACCGCTTTAATCGACGATTTAACCTCATAGCGATGACAGATCGGGTGTTGCAGACAGTCTGCTGCTGCCTCGCCCGACCGGAACGCCTCCTAAGGAGCGCGGAGTTTACTGCCTAATCAAGAAAACCTTTTCACGATTCAGCCCGACCAGACTCCAGCTGAAGCCGAACAGCTTCAGGGTGAATAATGGGCCACAAGTTCACCAGAGCGGAGCAGCAGGGCTTCACCGCTCTGGAGTGGTAACCAGAGCTCATTGGTGGTTAATGGTGCCGTGCTGACGATCGTGACCACATCCTGGTGCGTGGTGACCTGGGCGAAATCTACGGTTAGATCCTCATCGGCCAGGGTAGCTGTCGTGAAGGGAGCACGCCTAGTCAGGCGATGTAATTTAGTAGTGGCATAGGCAAACAGCCAGGCGCCATTACTGATCAGGCAATTAAAGATCCCCATGGCAGCTAACTGGTTGGCGCGACCCAGCAGGGCCTGGAACAACTCAATGGGGTTATGGGGATCAACGGCCTCCTGAGCTAGGCCATTAAGAATCCAGCAAAAGGCAGCTTCACTATCGGTACTGCCAAAGGGGCGAAACGGGCCCGATAGATCCAGCTCTCCCTTGATATCGCCGTTATGGGCAAACACCCATTCCTGGCCATGCCATTGCCTGTGAAAGGGGTGGCAATTCTCGATTGCAATGACGCCCTGGGTGGCCTTGCGGATGTGGGCAATTGAGCAATGGGCTTTCAGGGCGAGATCGGCCACTTCAGCTGCGACTTTGGAAAAGGCCGCTGGGGTGTCTTCCCGATAAATCTTGACACCCTGGCCAGATGGGTCAAAACTTGCCAATCCCCAACCGTCGCCGTGTTCACCCGTGGCACCACCGCGACGGGCTAGGCCGCGGAAGGAGAAGGTCATGTCAGTGGGGGTATTGGCGCTCAGGGCCAGTAATTCACACATGCTTGCAATTCAGACGTGATCTAGCCCGATCCGATCAACGCGGCGAGAAGGGTTGCCAGGACAAGGCCTGTTCATTCACTTTACAACCAGCAGAAGGTCCAACTGGCCTGGGAGTACAAGCCGCAGGCACCGGCTGGGCTCGGAAACAAAAAAGCCCTGACCGCTGGGGCCGGGGCAAGGACGTTGGTGGTATGAAGCCCAGGACTGAGCCCCGGAGGGCCAGGCCGGGGGGACAGCTCAGCGACTCTTGGCGAAGATTTGATCCCAGAAGCCACCTTTACCAAAGAACTTCTTGCTGACATTGGACCAGCCGCCGAAATCAGCCACTGTAAAAGTCTTCAATGGCTGGAATTTGCCTTTGGCAAAGGCCTTGCCTTCGGCCGTCACCGGACGAAAGCCATTGGCCACAAAGGCCTTCTGGGCCTCAGGGGTGTAGAGGAACTTGGCGAAGGCTTCTGCCACCTTGCGGGTGCCGTGCTTGTCCACGTTCTTGTCCACCACGGCAATCGGACCTTCAATCAAGATGTTCGGAGAGGGCAGCTTGTAAGGCACGGTCCAATCGCCAGTTTTACGGGCCAGGATCGCCTCATTCTCATAGTTTAACAGCACATCTCCCTTATTGCGCTTGACGAACGTGTCAGTGGCTTCCCGGGCATCTTTGGGCAGCACATCGACATTTTTATAGACAGTTGTGACGTATTTCCGTGCAGCGTCCTCACTGCCCCCCTCCTGGGTGACTGAGCCATAGAGCGCCAAGAAGTTCCAGCGGGCACCACCAGATGTCTTGGGATTAGCTGTGATCACGTCAACGTCCTTGTTGTCTAGATCTTTCCAGCTGTTGATGCGCTTGGGGTTGCCAGGGCGCACGAAGAAGGCCACCACCGAATTGGTGATGATCGAATTACTGGGGTTCTCCCGCTCCCAGCCGGGCTGAATCAGGCCAGCCTCCTGGACCTTCAGCACATCGGCGCTGAGGGCTAAGCCGACCACATCGGCCGCCAAACCGTCAATGACAGCCCGGGTCTGGGAGCCAGAACCGCCATAGCTGGTTTTGACCGTAACGCTCTGGCCGGTCTTCTTCTTCCAGTCGGCCTCGAACTTTGGAATGATTTGGTCATAGGCCGATTTGGTCACGGCGTAGCTGACCAGGAGGATCGACTGGGGGGCAGCAGCTGGACGCTTCTTATCAGCTGCAAAGGCAGCGGGACTGGCCAAAGCAGCCAGGCTGAGCGATGCGAAGGCCGTGCCGGCCAGGCCGGCACCCAGGCGGCGGGACAGGATGGAAGGCAGGTAAACCACTTAAAGCCGATGCAACACAAGGGGAATTAAAGCAGATGGCCCGCTCTGGCCTGTGGCGGTCGCCACACTCGATTGCTGGGGCCTGTCCCAGCGGGACACCTGCTGCCACAATCCGTCCTAACCAGCGTGTTGGCTTCGGCGTGGCCTTCAGTTCCAAGACGGAGTACGGACTGGTAGCCCTGATTGAGTTGGCCAGCATCTTTTCCAGTGGGGGCGTGCTCCAGGTGGCGGAGATCGCTGCCCGTCAGGGCATCCCGGACCGCTATCTGGAGCAGATGCTCACCAGCCTGCGGCGGGGCGGCATTTTGCGCAGCATCCGCGGTCCGCGCGGGGGATATCAACTGGTGCGACCCCCTGCCGAGGTCGCCGTGGCCGACGTGGTGATTTGCCTGGAAGGGGATCCTTCCACCAAGGGAAGCAGCCCGGAAACCCCCGAATACCAGGTGCTGCAGTCTTTGGCGAGCCAGCTCGAACAAGCTCGCTTGAGGGTGGTGCAAGCCACAAGCCTGCAGGATCTGCTGGATCGCCGCGATGGCCTCCTGCAGGCCCAGAGCATGTATTTCATCTGAACGTCCCGAGCGAAACGGACTCCCAATCAAATCCCGCAAGCCCGAGTGGGAAAGCGTGCTATGATTTGACTATCCCTGGGAGAAGCCGATGGGTTGTTGTCGCCGAATGCTCCTGGCCGGTTCGATGCCGGCCTCGCCCAACGCCATGACCGTTCCCATGACTTCTCGCCATGACATTTGCTCACGCCCCTTCTATTGCCCATCCACCGCTCCGCCTCACACTCCTGCCTAATGACGTTCTGCCAGAACGGCTGAACTGGAAAATTCAGGAGGGCTACATTCGCACTGCCGCCTGGGACGAAGACGGCGACACAATCACCCTGGGCGTCTGGGGCCCGGGAGATTGGATCACCTCCGCCTATTCCGCCCTGCGTCCGGTGGAGATTCAGTGCCTGACCACCGTGGTGGTGGAACAGTTCAGTCCCGAGGCTGCCGATATTGAAAGGCTGCTGTTGCGGCAGATTCAGAATCTTGAGGAGATCTTCCAGATCAACCGCATCCGCGCCGCCGATCAGCGCCTACTGGGCCTGCTCGCCTGGATTGGCCGCCGATTTGGTCAAGTGAGCACTCGGGGTTATCGCCTCTCCCTCAAGGACATGAACCTCACCCACAAGGCCCTGGCTGACATCTGCGGTTTGACTCGGGTAACGGTCACCAAAATGCTCAACCGTTACAAGAGTGATGGCGTCTTGCAGCAGGTCAGCAAGGACGATCTGTTCATCCCCGCGGTTGCCTTAGTAGCCGTTGCCGCCTGAGCAAGCCAACTAAGCCCAGCACTGAAGAGGCGTTTCTGTTAACCATCACCTACAACCATAACCTGCAAAACTATCCCCAACTCTACCCACTCACCGATTACAAACCATGGCAATTGAAGCCGCTCAGTTCCTCGAGAATGCACGTTATCATCGGCAACATCTGTACACCCTGAAGTTCAAAAATGGCCAGATTCTCAAACATCAAGATCTGCTCGCCTTGTGCCAATACCGCTCCGATGGCCGGCTTGCTTCCTACCTCAGCGAAGCGACTGCAGGACTGGCCAATTGGACCGCTCGTCAGGGGAACAGGTAAAGCCTGAGCGATCAGATAGTTGAGCAATGAGCCGCTGATTTGGTTTTTCCAACCTCAGCGGCTCCATTTTTATGGCAGTAGCCTGGCAAGAAACCTTGGGTTGGACCCCATCTCCCAGATAAGTCCCGAAGTTAGTAGGCCTAAGGATGCTTCCGAGGGATTAAATCATGTAGTCCGGCTCAAAGGAGCGCACCTGGCGGCTGACGATATGCAGGCCATCACCGGGCTTAATCGCTTGATAATCGATCTGCTCACGAGGGAACTGGGCTGTCATGACCTCCCCATTAGCCAGTACTAATTCAGCCAGTAAATCCCGTCCCATGTGCCGTAGCCGCCGTAACTGGGCTGGCACGCTGCCTGCCTGGGGGGTGATATAAACCTGTACATCGTGGGGACGAATGAACACGGGCTCTGTTTCGGCCAGGCTCTGGCGGCTGGGGTCTTGACCAGGCTGACCCGATTCTTGGCGCAGCAGGGCAGCCCTAGGCACCACATTGACGGCGCCCACGAAGCTCATCACAAAGGGCGTGGCGGGCTGGTCATAGATCTCGGCTGGGCTGCCGATCTGCTCGATGCGGCCTTCATTCATCACCACAATCCGATCGGCCACCTCCATGGCCTCCTCCTGATCGTGGGTCACGATCACGGTGGTGACATGCATTTCATCGTGAAGATTGCGCAACCAGGCGCGCAGCTCCTTGCGCACCTTGGCATCGAGGGCGCTGAAGGGCTCATCGAGCAGCAACACCCGCGGCTGGACGGCTAAGGCCCGGGCCAGGGCCACCCGTTGCCGTTGGCCACCAGAGAGCTGGGAGGGGAACCGGGTGCCATAGCCCTTGAGCTGAACCAGATCGAGGAGCTCATCGACCCGGCGTTTGATGGCATCCCGTTTCCAACGGCGCAGTTCCAGGCCAAAGGCCACGTTCTGGCGCACCGTGCGGTGCTTGAACAGGGCGAAGTGCTGGAAGACAAAGCCGACCTGGCGGTCCTGGACGGAGCGCTCGGTGGCCTCTTCGCCCGTGATCCAGATGCGTCCGGTGTCACTGGCCTCGAGGCCGGCGATCAGCCGCAGAAGCGTGCTTTTACCTGAACCTGATGGGCCCAGCAGGGCGACGAGCGAGCCGGTTTCCACATCCAGGCTGACGTCGTCAACGGCCTTGAAGTTACCAAATTGCTTGCTGACGCGCTCAACGCGGATGCCCATGGAAGTAGCTCGATTGGCCCATTGTGATCAATCATTGCCGATCGATCCGCCCAGTCGGACGAAGCCGAAGCTGGAATATTGATACCTTAACCGAGCGAGTAACCGTTGCTTGCCCCTGCTACGGGTGATACGTTGCTTGGGTTGGCCACTCCGACCCCATGCCACCCGCCTGGCTCCGCCCTGGGACCCGACCCCCATTCAAGTTGCCCAGCTGGCCCTGGCGGATCACCTGGCTCTACCTAGGGCTTGTGTTGTTCCTGCCCCTGGGGGCAATCACCCTGCGGGCGGCAGGCGTCGGCCCAGCAGGTTTCTGGGAGCTGGCCACAACGCCTGAGGCGATTGCCACCTACAAGCTCAGTTTTGGCCTGGCCCTGTTAGCAAGCCTGATCAACGGAGTCTTCGGCCTGGTGATCGCCTGGGCCCTAGTGCGCAGCAGCTTTCCCGGTCAACGTTTTCTCGATTCGCTGATCGACCTGCCCTTCGCCTTGCCGACCGCGGTGGCGGGCCTAGCCCTCTCAGCCGTCTACAGCAGCGAGAATGGCTGGCTTGGCGAACCGCTCCATCGCCTGTTTGGCATCAAGGTGGCCTTCAGTGCCTATGGGGTCGGAGTGGCGATGGTGTTCATTTCTTTACCTTTTGTGGTGCGCACCGTCGAACCGGTGCTGAGGTCGCTTGAGAAGGAGCAGGAAGAGGCCTCCTGGTGCCTTGGGGCCTCTTCAGCCCAAACATTTTTCCGGGTAGTCCTGCCCCAGCTGATGCCAGCGATGCTCGGGGGAATCGCCCAGGGATTCAGCCGGGCCGTGGGAGAATACGGTTCGGTTGTGATGATTTCCAGCAATATTCCTTTCGTTGATTTAATTACCCCCACATTAATCATTCAAAAACTTGAAGAATATGATATTGACGGCGCCACAGTCATTGGTTCTGTGATGTTGCTGTTTGCCCTGTTTAGTTTGCTTGTGATCAACCTTATCCAAGTATGGGGTCAGCGCTACCAAGCCACCAGTTCAGCAGTCGGCTAGCCGGTTCAGGTCCATACCATAACAATTTACAAACGCAATAGCGACCCCAACAGCATGACCATCATTATCCCAGAACTGCAAGTCTATGAGCCGCCTAAAGCTGCTACCAGCAACAAGGGACCCACGTTACGATCACGTCTGCTAGGCGCGATTATCCCTGTGGTGGCTTGCCTCTATGTGGGTCTTGTAATCCTTACACCAGCCCTGAGCGTGATCGTTCAGGCCTTTGCCAAAGGAGTGGAACCCTTTTTAGAGAATCTCAGCTCTCCAGATCTACTATCAGCAGTGAAAATGACCTTGCTTACCGCTGCAATTGCCGTACCAGCGAATACGGTTTTCGGACTGGCGGCGGCCACCGCGATTGCCCGTAAGAAATTCCGTGGCAAGGCCCTGCTGCTTAGCATCATCGACCTGCCTTTTTCGATTTCACCTGTGGTAGTGGGCTTGATGCTGGTCTTGCTCTATAGCCCCAGCCATGGAGTCTTTGCAAATGTGATCAACAGCTTGGGTTGGAAGATTATTTTTTCTTGGCCTGGCATTGTCATGGCAACAATCATCGTTACCTTCCCCTTTATGGCCCGAGAGGTCATCCCGCTACTCGAAGAGGAAGGCTGGGAGCAGGAGGAAGCAGCCAAGACCTTGGGCGCAAATGACTGGCAGGTCTTTTGGAAAGTAACCTTGCCTTCGGTGCGTTGGGCCGCCCTCTATGGATTGATCCTAACTACGGCAAGGGCCCTGGGGGAATTCGGAGCTGTGTCGGTGGTGAGCGGCAACATCATTGGCGAAACCCAGACCTTGCCATTGTTTGTGGAAGATGCCTACAAGCAATATCAGACCGAACTGGCCTTTGGCGCTGCAACTGTGCTGGGTGGCGTTGCGCTTGTCTCGCTGCTGCTGAAGCTTTTGGTTGAGAACCTCCTGGAGCATGACAAGAAACTGCATCAAGCCAAGACTGAGGGATGAAAACTAATTACTAAAATGACTAACTGGCATATTAGACTTTTTCAAAGCGCTTGATTTGCTGAAGATTTAGCTTGAATCAGCTAATTGGATTCGGGTTGTGCAATAAGACAACAAGTGATCCCCTGCGTATAGCAAAAGCTTGCAAAACCCCGAGGAAGGAAGTCGATTTTAAGGCGATGATCAGATTTTATTCTATTGGAATCGTTTCGCACGCTGCTTGACACGGGAGCAAGAGAGAAATGCTGGTCGCAAGAGCACTTATCCGCTAATTCTTTTTACGATGCTGGTGTTCCAGCTTTCAGCTTGAGCGATGAAAAGAACGACTTCCAAGTAAATGATAAGCGCTCCTTTTTAGATTTAATCGTTTTTGCTGTGATGAATGATAAGCCTGAAACAACCTTAGTCGCTTTTCTTAAGGGAAAATATCTATGCGAGGTAGATGTGAGCGATGAGCTTTTTGGGAAGTTTGAGGCAAACCATTGTGACTAGCACTTGAAACCTTTGGTGGTCAGATTGGCGCGGACCCCAAAACCGAACCAATGGTTATGAATGCTTCTCCACAAGCCAGACTTGGCAAGGAGATTCCCCATGAAAGTCAAACGCCACAGCCCCACGCAGAGCATCCGCAAGTTGCGGACCACTGCGCAGCTTTTGATCCCGTGGTCCGGCTGAGGTTGCATGGTTCCTTTGGCAACCGACTTGCAAGAGAGTTGTCGTGGCCATCGGCCATTCCTAGGGATGGGTCCCTAGGACGTTTTCAGGGCGTTACAGATCAGGGGAGGGCTCAGCGTCCGGCCCTGCCGCCCGAGCAATCGACAGGTCAGGCCAGGCTGGTCGGGAGCGTTCGTCCTGGCTTTGGCGCAGCAGCATCAGCTTCTCGTCTGGTATTTCCAGGACCCAGGGTTGGGGGCGATCCCAGAGTTGCTGCCAATCGGCCCGGCGCACCTCCACCTGGATCGCTTGCAGGCTGCGGCCGGGATGGTCGATGGGCACCACATAGGCACTCACCTGGAAGGGCCCCTCACTCTCCTTGACCAATTTGCACAGCCATTGATTGCTGGCTAGGGGCTGGTGGATCTGCTCTGCAGCAACCAGTTTCAAATGGTTGGCGCGGATGCCCACATGGCTGATTGCGGCATCCACCGGTTCCTGACGGTGGATCTCGAGCTGCCAATCCATGGCCCAGAGGCTGCTGGGCGAGAGCTGGCGAACCCGGGAAAAGTTCTTGCAGCCGCTCAGGCGCGCCACCTCCAGGTCCCGGGGTTGGTCAAACACCTCGTGTTTGGGCCCATGGGCCAGCAGTTTCCCCTGGTCAATCACCAGCAGATCGTCACTGAGCCGGTAGGCCTCTTCCAGGTCGTGGGTCACCAGCAGGGCCGGCACCTGGCAATCCTGCAGCAGGTCGGCCAGTTGTTGCTGCAACTGGCGGCGTAGATAGGTGTCCTGGGCAGAGAAGGGTTCATCGAGCAGGAGTAAATCCGGTTCGCTGGCCAGGGCCCGGGCCAGGGCGATCCGTTGTTGCTGGCCGCCGGAGAGTTGGCCGGGATAGCGATGGGCTAGCTCCCGCAGCCCTACCCGCTCCAGCTGGCGGATAACCCGCTGCTGCCGGTGTTCTGGCGGTAATTCCGCGAGGGCAAAGCCGACGTTTTCCGCCACGGTCAAATGGGGGAAGAGGGCGTAGTGCTGGACCACCAGACCAATGCGGCGCCGTTGCAAGGGCAGGTTGATCTGGCGTTGGCTATCGAGCAGCACCCGCCCGTTGAGCTCAATGCGCCCCTGCTTAGGGCTTTCGAGTCCGGCCAGGCAGCGCAGCAACTGGCTTTTGCCAGCCCCGGAAGCGCCGAGGATCCCGAGCCTGCGGCTGGAGCTGCTAAACGCCAGCTGCAGGGCAAATGGTCCCAGCTGGTGATCCAGGTTCACCTTGAGCAGAAACGGAGTCGGCTGGTTGACTTCGCCGCCGTAGGCGTTGGCGCGATGGGGGGGCTGGGCCTTGCTCCGGCTCCGCCACGCCCAGGCCCAGCGGCTCAGGCGCCGGTTTAAGCCCCAGAGCAGGTTCCGGCCGGGCTGACGCCGATCCGCCCGAGTTTCAACCAGCTGCATCAACAGCAGGCAACAGCCATTGAGCAGCAAGACCAGCAGGGTCCAAAACCAGGCCTGGCCTGTCTCGCCCCCATCCACCGCGGCGAAGATCGCCAAGGGGAGGGTCTGGGTTTGGCCGGGGATGTTGCCGGCCAGCATCAAGGTGGTGCCGAATTCCCCTAGGGCCCGGGCAAAACTGAGGCTCACCCCAGCCACCAGGCCCGGCATGGCCAGGGGCAGGATGATCTGGCGCAGAATTCGCCCCTCACTGGCCCCCAGGCTGCGGGCCACCTGGGGCAGGGCGTCATCGATCTGCTCCAAGGCCGCCTGGGCAGAGCGCACCATCAGTGGGAAGGCGGCCACCACCGAGCTCAGCACCGTGGCCTGCCAACTAAAGACAATTTCAAAGCCGAAGCGGTTCAACAGGCCGCCGATCGGCCCGTAGCGGCCTAGCAACTGCAACAAGATGAAGCCCACCACCGTGGGTGGCAGCACTAGGGGCGAAAGCACCGCCAGTTCGGCCAGGCCTCTCTGCCAGCCCCGCAACTGACGCAGACGCCTGGCACAGGCAAAGCCCAGGGGGGCCACCAGCAGCACCGCCAGGCTGGCGCTGCGCAGCGACAGCCACAGGGGAGAGAGCGCGGGGCTGGCCCCGTTCATCGCTTCGCCGTCGCCGCTGGCAGGGGTAGCAGGCCGTAGCGCCGGAACAGCTGGCTCGCCCGGACCGTACTGAGGCTGCCCAGGTAGGCGCTGGCCAGTTTCGGTTGGCGGCTGGCGGCGATTACGGCGGCGCTGTAGCGAATCGGCGCGTGGCTGGCTTCGGGGGCTAGGGCGACAATGCGCAGATTGGGCACAGTCTGGGCATCGCTTTTGTAAACAATCCCGGCATCGACATCACCGGCGGCCACCGCATTGGCCACGGCCCGCACCGAACCTAGGGGCACCAGCTTGGCCTTCACCGCCTCGCTGAGGCCGTAGTAGGCCAGGGTCTGGCGGCCATAGTCGCCGGCGGGCACGCTGCTATCGCCGATGGCGATGCGACGGATGGCCATGCTGTCCAGTCCCTGGAACCGCAGGGAGCGTCGGGGCGAGCGTGAGGGCACCACCAACACGAGCTGGTTACCGGCGATTACCCGGCGGCTACCGACCACCAGCAGGCCGGCCTTTTGTAACCGGTCCATCTGCTTCTCACCGGCAGAAACGAACACATCGATCGGAGCCCCCCTATGGATTTGCTGCAGCAGCACACCCGAGGCGGCGAAGTTGAAGGAGGGGGCCGGCACCTTCAAGGCGGCAACGAAACCGGGAGCAAGGGCTTGGAGCGGTTCGCTCAGGCTGCTGGCCGCCCCCACCAGCAGGGGCTTGGCTTCGGCTGCATCAGCTTGCCGGCTCGCCAAGGTGCTAATTCCGGGGGCCAGGGAGATTGAGCCCAATCCCAGCAAGCCGATGGCAGCGGCTCCCAGGAACCTGGAGGAACGAAAGCGAACCATGGACGGCATCACGGCTTGGGCTGCTCTTCAAAACGATGGGGGCTTTGGTTATTCCAGCGGCCTGCACCCAAAGGCAGGCAAAAGCTCCGGGACAGTTCCAGCAATTCGCCTGTTGAAATCGAACCACTGAGCCAGTTTGCCATGGACGATTCTCAAAGAAGGGATCGCCGAGGGTCCCATTCATGTTCTCAGTGAGCATTTGTCCTGCCCCCAACAACCCGGTAGGCGCGGTGCCTCAGTGGCGAGATCTGCTGAACAGGCTATTTTGATTGTTTTCTGCGATCAGATAGTGCTGCTCTGTCTGCAGTATTCTCTGATCCCACAAAGTCTACGGGTCTCTATTCTGCAGGAAATTGAGAGGGCCTTATAGCGTCTGGCCAGCTGCAGTTCCCAGCCATTGGCCAGGTTGGAAATCGTGTTGCTATCACCATTGAGCCGTTGTCCTGCGATTTCCTCCCTGAGGTCCTTATGGCATTAGGCCAGTAGCTGGACGCCCTGGATTTGGCGGGCCATCACCTTCATCCCTCAGGGGTAGGGAGTAAAGAATTAGATGGAACTTACGGCCCTTAAACTCGTGAATAAATCTCAGGGAGATTGATGAAATCAGATTGACTGCCATCGTCATGAATGGTGTCTATCCAGCCATGATCAACGCTGATTAATTCGCATCTACTGCAGCCGACGATCGAGCCCGTACCCAGACCATGGTCGATGGATGGATGGGCCGGTTAAAAACGGCGTCGACACCATGGATGAGTTTCTGCCGATTTCGGGGGGATAGGGGCAGCACCCTGGTGGGCAAGCAGGGGAGCAGCCAGCTCCCCTGCTTGCCTGAGGTGGCCTGCGGCCCTAGTTGCTGCCTGTGGCGAGCATGGCGCCCACGATGCTGATCACCACCCGCAGCACTTCAAATCCACCCACCAGGATCAGCCCGTACCAAAGCTTCTGCACCCTTGCCGGTGGCAGGCTGCCGCTGACCTGGAAGCCCCCGGACTGACTGGGCGGGAAGCTTGCAATCACCTGACGGTGGTGGTCGCCATAGCGGGGCAGGGTGATATTGAGGGGCTGGTTGCCGAGGCGGCGACCGGGAAGCACCCGCTGGCGTTGGAAGGGGACGGTGTCACTGCCAAAATTGCTGGAGTACTCATGAGATGCCAGGAGTTGGTCCACCATCGTGGCTACGCCTTGCTCGCCGATCACGATTGACCAGGCAATGGCCTCCGCTTCCCCGTGGATCTGGCGGCCGAGTACCCGCTCGATCAGCTGACGGGCGACCTGCTTATTGCCATTGCAGCTATAGACCCCATCGAGGAAGCGGCCGGAGAGCACTAGACCCCTCACAAACTCTTTCACCGTGATCTGGCCGCTGCGCAACTGCGACTCCAGGGTGAGATTGCGATCCGCCTTAAAGGTGTGGAAAAAGAGCTGGCGATAGGCTCCCTCGATCAGGGTATCCATCGTGCTGCGACTGAGACGCTTTTCAGCTGTGGGCAGGTGGGAGGTTTCATCGCTACCCAGTCCCATGCCATTGACGCGGGCGTTCTGGGACAACAGGGGGTGGGACTGGAGGCGTAGAGCCATGGCTAAAGAATGACGTTCAGCCATAGGTTAAAACACTTATTTTGATGGCCGCCCAACCTCCTGAAAAAAGATACAAAAGGGAGCCAGTTTCGTTTTGTGAATACTTAACCAGGGTTCGCCAAAGCCTGTACCAGGATACAAAGTTACGCCTGGCGCAAGTTCCGCTAGGGCGGTTTAGTCATTAATTTTTATTGCGAAGCTGCTTAACCCTTCAATCGTTGAAACATATAGCCGGTGCCCCTGCAGGTGAGAATAAGCTCTGGGTTTTCAGGATCGGCTTCGATCTTGCAACGTAATCGCGATATATGCACATCCACCACGCGGGTTTCGGAGAGTCGTTCCGGTGTATAGCCCCAGATGTGTTTGAGGATTTCGTTGCGATCGATTGGTTTGCCGGCATTTTCCACCAATACCTCCAATAAGCTCAGTTCTAGTTCGGTTAGCCGGATCTGCTCGTTGCCCCGGAAGACCTTGCGACGGTTGCTGTCAATGCGTAGATCACCGGCAATCACCAGCTGGCTGGCAGGGATGTCCTGGCCCCGATCCTGGGCTTTACCCACCCTTCGCCGCAGCAGACAGCCAATGCGGGCAATCAATTCCTTCGGGCTGAACGGTTTGACCATGTAATCGTCGGCGCCCATTTGCAGGCAGGCGACTTTTTGTGAAACCTCATCAATGGCCGAAAGCATCAATATCGGGATGCTTGTGCGGCTGCGCAGTTTTTCACAGACCCCATAGCCATCCAGCTGGGGAAGCATTAAATCGAGAATCACTAGGTCCGGATTGACTTCGCCGAAGGTTTTTAATCCTTCGAGGCCGTCTGCGGCGGTGGATACCTCGTAGCCGACCATTTTCAGTCGGGTTTCGAGTATGTGACAGATATTCGGTTCATCGTCGACCACCAGGATTTTGGCTTTTGACTGGGAGTCGACGAGCAGCAACGAGTGGCCATTAACGTTGGAAGCGGGATGATTTAAGCTGTTTAGCTGGCCTTGCGTGGCATTGCTTAATATCTCTTTTTAAAGCTAGGGCTCACCGGGTTTGGCTGGCGCTGGCGCCCTCACCAGCCCTGGGAGCAAGCCGCGTCAATCGTCTTCTAGGGCTGTGACGGCCCGCGGACCTGCTTTCAATGTCCGTATCCCTGCCCCTAACTCGCGTTGAAGCCTAGGTTTGGGCCCTTCCATCCCTTCCTGCCGGCGTGAATTGTTCGTCCTGGCTGCCTTGGCGCTGGCCCATGACCGCCCTGGCCCTGGGGGGCCTCGCCACCTACGGCTTGGTGCGGCTCACGAGTCATCCGCTTGAGGTCCATGTGCTGCATGGCTTCAGCGAGCCCCTTCAAATCAGTGGCAAGGTCGTCCATCACCTTGCATTTCAAGGTCCCGTTCAAGCCCAGCTCAAGGCGCTGGGCCCCTTGCCCATGGCCGTTACGGTCCATCAGCCGACACCGTTTGGTGTGAAGGTCGAGGAGCGCTCCCCCTTGCAGGTGCAAGTCACTAACCAGGCGCCCGTGCAGGTTCAGGTGGTTGACACCGCCCCGGTGGAGGTAGACGTGAAGGAAACGTCGCCCGTCAAGGTCAAACTCGGCTTTTGAGGTCCCGGTCTCTCTGCTTGTCCTGGCTTGCTGCGTTCGCTCAGTCCCTCCCCTGATCGGCAAGGGCAGCGCTTCGGCTGGGGAGACGGTGCGGGTCTGGGGCGCTTAGTGGTCGGCAGCGACCAAGCGCTCTAGACAGCGGCAAGGCGCGAGCTCATCCAGCCATGGGACCGACTTCCTCATCGGTGCAGCCGCAAAGATCCCCGGCAACGGTTGCTCCTGGCCGGCTGGGGCGACGGGGCGCCCGGCTTGTTCTGCTGTTGGTGTTGCTGACGGCGATCGGCGGCAGCGGTCTGGTCCTCTTTCAGCGCCAGCAGCGCCGAGTGGCCGATGCTGCCAAGGCTAAGGTCCTGCTGCCCAGACGGATCAGTGCAATTGGTCGGGTGGAACCGCTCGATCGGGTCGTGAATCTGTCGGTGCCTAGTTCCCTCAGCAATGACGCCGTGCGTCAGTTGCTGGTGAAGGAAGGAGTTCAGGTCAACAAGGGCCAACCCCTAGCGATTCTTGATAGTTACGACAGCCTGGCAAGTACCGCTGCCGAATCGGAGGCGGCAGTGGCCGTGGCGGCCAGGAAGCTCACGGCCCAGGCCAGCGTGATCACGAAATATCGGGCCGAACTGGCCCAGGCTGATGTTGAGCTAAGGCGCTACAGCCAATTGTTTGCTTCTGGTGCCACCAGCGCCGAACTGCGCGACCGGCGCCAGACGATCCAAAGCACCACTGCAGCCAACCTCGAGCAGGCGATTGCTGATCGCCTCACCCTGGCAGCGGAATGGAAGCAACGGCAGGCCACCTTGATGAAGGACCGCTCCGAGCTGGCCAAGGCCACGATCCGGGCGCCGGTCTCCGGCACGGTGTTCAAAATTCATGCCTACCCCGGCGACAAGGTGGGGGATGACGGCATCCTTGAAATTGGTGACAGCAGCCGTATGGGTGTGATCGCTGAGGTGTATCAGACCGATCGACCGGGGATCGCCTTAGGCCAACGGGTGGTGATCACGGCCGATGGTTTTCCCGGCAAAAGCATGCCCGGCAAGGTCGTGGAAATCGCCCGCCAGGTCAGCCGTCAGACCGTGTTCAGTGGCCAGGCCGGTGAAAACCTTGATCGACGGGTGCTGGAGGTAAAAATTGGCCTTGACCCAGTGGCCGCTGTGACAGCTAGCTATGTCAACTATATGCAGGTTAATGTAATCTTTGAACCCCTATCGGAACAGCAGAAGCAACAGCAAAAGCAGCGTCAGCAGCTGATTACTGGCCAGCAGATTCGTGGCCAGTCTCAGCGATGACAGTCAAGCTTGCTCTTTTATTGCGAACGCCCCGTTTTTTACGTCGCACGCCCTTGGCCTGGCGTCAGGTGACCCATCGGCCCATGCGGTTGGTGGCGGCAATTGCGGGGGTGAGCTTTGCCAATGTGCTGGTGTTTTTCCAGCTGGGGCTCTCCGGTGGCCTGTATGACAGCCAGAAACGGCCGATCCAGCGAATCAATGGCGAGCTGGTGATGGTGAGTGGTCGTTATCTTTACCTGGGCGAGCAGCTCAATTTTCAGCGGGCCCATCTCAGCCAGGCCCTCGGCATTGCGGGGGTCAAGGCTGTTACGCCCCTCTATATCGGCCTGACCGAATGGCTCAACCGTGATAACCACCAGCAGAAGCAAGCCTTGATTTTCGGCATCACGCCTGAGAATCCAGGTCTGCGCATCCCCGAGATTGCCAGTCAGCCGGGCTTGTTATTGCGCTCCGACAGTCTCTTTTTTGATACCCGTTCGAAAAAGAGTGCTGGTCCGGTTGTTGCTGTTGTCAAAAAGGAAGGGGCCTATGCCACCGAACTGCGAGGCGTGCGCGCTGTTGTAACTGGGCTCTTCACGATGGGCGTCACCTTTGCCGCCGACATCAACCTGATCACCTCCTCGACCAACTTCAAGAACTATTTTCCCGATCAAAATAGTGATGATATCCAAATGGGTGTGATCCAGCTGGAGCCTGGGGTCAATCCATTGCAAGTCAAGGCCACCTTGGAGAGCTTTCTAGATCCCTCCGTGAAGGTAATGACGATTCCGGAGCTTGCCGATACGGAGGTTAAGTATTGGCGTCATAATACTTCGTTTGGCATTATTTTTGGCCTAGGTGTTTTGGTTGGCTTGGCGGTAGGTTGCATAATTGTTTATCAGATTCTTTATTCAGATGTGAGCGACCACCTACCTGAATACGCCACCCTTAAGGCGATCGGCTATGACGATGGTTTCGTTGTGGCAATTATCTTGCAGGAGTCGTTGATTCTAGCGGTGCTGGCTTTTTGGCCAAGTTTATTGCTTTCCTTGGGCCTCTATAGCTTTCTGGCAAATTCCACTTCTTTGATGGTGGCGATGACACTGCAACGGGCTGTGCTGGTGTTTCTGTTTACCTTGGCGATGTGCAGTGGTTCGGGCTGGCTTGCCACTGGCAAGCTACGCCGGCTTGATCCTGCCGATATTTTCTGATGGGATCCCCCCTTGCCGCGGCTCCTGAATCCACGGAGCCATCTCCCCTGATTGCGGTCTCCCATCTTGATCACGCCTTCATTGATGCCGGCCAGCGCAAACCCGTGCTCCATGACATCTGCCTATCGGTGTTCCCAGGCGAAATCGTCATCCTCACGGGCCCTTCCGGATCGGGGAAAACAACCCTGCTGACCATGCTGGGCGGCCTGCGCGCAGCCCAGAGCGGCAGCTTGCGCATCCTGGGCGCCGAACTGCTGCAGGCCCAGAAAGCAACCTTGACCCAATTACGGCGCCAGGTGGGCTTCATTTTTCAGGCCCATAACTTGCTGCCCTATCTCACGGCCCTCGCCAACGTGCGCCTCGGCCTGGAGGTGCAGACCGCCTGGCTGGATCAGGGCCAGCCGGCTATGGATGCCTGCGCCCAAGCCCTGCTCGCCCAGATGGGCTTGGCGGAGCGCTCTGGCGCCTATCCGGCCAACCTCTCGGGCGGCCAAAAGCAGCGGGTGGCGATTGCCCGGGCCCTAGTAGCCAGCCCACGGCTGCTGCTGGCCGATGAACCCACGGCTGCCCTGGACAAGGAATCGGGCCGGGATGTGGTCGACCTGTTCCGAAACCTCGCCGACGACACCCAGGCCGGGATCGTCATGGTGACCCATGACAACAAGATCCTTGATAGCGCCGATCGGATCGTCCATCTCGATGACGGCCGCCTGGTAGAGGGGGGATGAGGGGGTGGGCTGGGGCCTATTGCCGACTGGCGACCAGCCAGGCAGCGCTCTCAACTGACAATTGCTATTGAGAATCGCTTGCAAAAGTGTCTTGATCTGGTTAGGTTGCCGCCATGGATTTCAGCGCCTCTCCGGCGCGTTTGCCTGCTGGTCATGTCGCCTTTATTACTGCCCGCGCCGGCTCCGGGTCTGGTTTCAATTGCCAGTGGCCAAAGCCTGCTGCTGGATGTCAGTCGCTTCGGCTGCTCTTCTGCCTTGGAGATTGTCCAGGGGATGGGCCGCCTGTCCTGTTCCTGCGAACCAGGCGACGCCATGACGATTGCCTTTCTGCAGAGCGGTGACCAATGGCAGGCTCAGCAATGGTGTGACCAGCGGGTCGGCGCCCAGGTCGTATGCCTGGAGGCGCTTACGCCCCTTCTGCTGCGCCCCCTGCCAGCTGGTCTGGCGTCAGCTGGCTCCGACCTGGTGCAGGACTGGACCTTGCAACTGCTGCGCATTCGCCATCTGGCCAAGGCCGAGCAGCGGCTCCATGCGCTCTTGGCTCTGCTGGTGCTGCGCCTTGGACGCCGTTGTGGCGCCTGGTGTGATCTGCCGTTTCGCCTCAGCCACGAGCGCCTCGCCGAGTTGATCGGCACCACCCGCGTTACCACGACCCGCTTGATGTCCCAGTTGCGGCTGTCCCAGCTCCTGGAGGTTCCCCGCCAGGGGAGCTGGATGCGCCTGGCACCGCAACTGGTGGCGTCTGCGCCCCTGGCGTCAGCCTGAGCGGTCCGCCCCGCCGCCAGTTCTAGCAGGCCTTTCCACGTTTACCCCGTTCTGTTCCCATGGCCGTTCAGGCCCCGGCCTTCGCCACCGCTGCTGAGCCAGCTCCATCCCCGAATTCGGCAGCTCCGCCTAGCGCCGGCTCGATCTGCCTTGAGCAGGTTTGGCATCGCCATGGCGGCCAAGCCCAGGGCGACTGGTGTCTGCAGGACCTCAACTTGAGCCTGGAGCCTGGAGAATTGCTGGGCCTGCTTGGCCCTTCCGGCTGTGGCAAAACGACCTTGCTGCGCTTGATTGCGGGCTTCGAGCGGCCTAGCCACGGGCGGGTTCTGCTCGATGGCCGCGAGGTGGCCGGCCCCCACCACTGGCTGGCCCCCGAGCGCCGCGGGGTGGGGATGCTGTTCCAGGACTACGCCCTCTTCCCCCATCTCACGGCCTGGCAGAACGCCTGTTTCGGGTTGCCCCGGGTCCCGCAGCGGGGCCAGGCCACCTCCCAGGTCAGAACCCAGGCTCGGGAGAGGGTGCGCTGGTTGCTGTCCCTGCTCGGCCTGGACGGCCTGGAGCAGCGCTACCCCCATGCCCTCTCCGGCGGCCAGCGCCAGCGGCT
>CAMAPJ010000057.1 GCA_945860085.1 Synechococcus sp. UW140
AACAGGGTGCGATCACTGATGCGCAACGCTGCGCAGGCTTCTCGGGTGGAGTGGGAATAGGCCATGGTTCGCCGCAACTCGTCTGGGCAGAAAACTAGGCGACTCGATAGGCCCTAATCCGCCACATAGGAGTCATTTCTTGAGATAAAGACAACAAAATTAGGCATCCAAGAGTTACCTTTTAGCAGCCTAATTGGCCGTCCAACAGGTAACCGCTTCCCCTGCAATCATTCTGCTGGTCTCCTTTGCGGTAACCCAGCCGCGGCCGCTAAACAGTTCACGGCCAGTGCTGACCTCAGGTTGCTTGGCGCTTGATCAGCTCCCGCACCCGCGCCTCCAGCCGCGGCATCTCAAGCCGGCGCCCATAGGTCTGCAGGTGCACGGTCGGGGAATGTCCCATCAACGCAGCGCTCTCACGCACGTGAAGACCCAGCTCCAGTCCTAGTCGCAGGGCAAAGGCATGACGCAGCCCATAGGAAGTGACCTCCTGCGGAATTGGAATCCGATGCCCATCCCGATCGCGCAGGCGCTTGAGCTGCTGGCCCAACACTTCGCCAGGGGAACGGTGCTGAACAACGCCAGGAGGCAGGCCATGGGCAGAGAAGCGCTCAACGAGCCCGTGGCAGTCAGCGGGCCAGCCCTGGGGAGGCACAGCTGGGATACGCCGCGGCCCGCTGCTGCCCTTGCTGTTGCGCTTGGCGTGGGAGACCACCGCAATGGGGTGTCCCTTGTCACTGAGCAAAACAAGACCCTTGAGTTCAGCCGGACGCAACCCGAACACCACCAGGCAGTCCCAAGCCACAAGGCTCGCTTCTCCCAACCGCTGGCTGGCCTGAATGCGGTGCCGGAGTTCGGCGATCTCCCCATCACTGAAGGCCCGGACACCCTCAGCAGCAGCCGCAGCCTTGCCGTTACCCCTCAGGGAAGCAAGGGTCTCGGGCCAGGGCCATGCGGCTTCCTTCCACAGCTGCCGGTAGCGATCGAAAGCCATCTGACGCGCTCGGCTGTTGGCAGCCCAATGCCGCAGGCTCGCTTCGATCAGATCATGGTCATGCAGCCAGTTCCGACTGCCGGCCTTCTGGCGCAGCCTCTCTAAGTAGGGAACGTACGTGCGGTGCCAGGTGGAGTCCCCGATGGTCTCCCCCAGCAACCGGTCTTGCAGGCGTCGAATCAACTTGGCGATCTGGTCTGGGTGCAGCCGGCGATGGTCGTCGGCGCCAGGAATGTCGTCTGGATCCGGCCAGCGAAAGCTGCCGTCGATGACGGCCTCGAAAAGGGCCATGGCTTCTGCCAGAGCCTCGGCGGTCTGATGGGGCCCAGGCGAGGTCTGCAGCGTGATCGAGCGCCTCTTGTTGAGGCTGTCGCCTGGCTCGTCATGCCTGGGCGGCAGCTCTGCGCTGACAACCCGCAGCCGGTCGAGGTGCTGCTCGATCACCCAGCCCGAACGACCACCCCGGCTCCGCTTGAAGCTGCGGGAGAGGTCCTTGAGCCAGGAGGGGCTAGCCATTTCACCGGGTGAAATCTGGGTGAGAAATAGTCGGACCTCGACGGTTTTAGGCGGGTTCTCGCCGATTGAGTCGGACCTGCCCCACCCCCAAGAACCACTGCGGCAAAAGGGCAGAAACCCTTGTCACCGCTTGGTTTCTAGTAACGCCCCCTGTGTGATTCGAACACACGACCGGCTGCTTAGAAGGCAGCTGCTCTATCCGGCTGAGCTAAGGGAGCGGATGGCCTGCAACAGGCCAAGCCATTGTGGCAGGCCCATCCCAGCGGCCCTGTCTCCTCTAGTCCTTTTCGGGTGTTCTTCTCCCCTAGTCCTTCCTCTGTCCCTCGCCGCCAGCCGGTGCTCTCGGTGCCTGGCCGGCGGGCTAGCCGCAGCCCGGGGTGGACGTTTGGGTCGCCAGGGATTGGGGGCCGGGGTGCGACCACGGAGGGAAGCCGGAACGGCAGGAGAGCAGGTGGAGCACGGTTGCCGAGATTTAGTCCTAGAATTGATCGTTGCGGAGCGTTCTTGTTATGGCTGCCACCCGGCTCAGCGACAGCCAGAAACAGGAGCTCGTGGCCCGTTTCCGCCTTGGCGAAGCAGCCCAAGTCCTGGCGGAGGCCTTTGGCTGCAGTGCCAACACGGTCAGTCGGGTGGTGCGAACCGCCCTCGACCCCAAGGATTACGAGACGCTGAAGCAGCAACGGGTCCGCTCTTCATCCCAGGCCCCGGCCGTTTCCAGTCTGCAACTGCCTCTTCCAAATGGCGAGGCCGACTCGGAGGAAGTCCTTGCAAACACTGCCATCTTGGCCAAGGGGGGAACGGACTCCCCCGAGACCCTCCCTGATCCAGGTCTGGGGGCTGAATCCACCGCCATGCATGCCCCGCTGAATGCCAGCAGCAGCCCGCTAGGGGCTGGCGTCGAACCGACCTCGGCCAAGCAGGAGCCCAGGTTCGGCGCCTGGCTCCGCCGGCATGCGCCAGAAGCTGAGCCCTTGCCGCATGCCGACCACCAAGGCGCTTCAGGCACAGCCCCCCCTGAATTCGGGGCCAAGGGGGCAGAGCCGGACTCCCTGGAGGCCCCAGCCCCTGAACCGGGTCATGCCGCCCTAGCCCTCGACGATGCCGATGACTTCGCTGATGACTTCATCGACGGGGCTGGCGATGACAGCGACGGCGACAGCAGCGATGACGGCGACAGCTTCCGGGGCGACTACGGGGGTGTTGGTGATGCCTATGGCCAGACCTTTGTGGTATTGCCTCTAGGCCAGGCCATTGAGGATCGGCCCAGCCTGGCGGTCCAGCCCCTGAACCCGGCCACCTTGCCCGCCAGCGTTTACATGCTCGTGGACAAGACCGTGGAACTCGACATCAAGCCCCTCAAGGAGCTGACCGAGCTGGGCAGCCTGCCCGCTGGGGAAGGGGATCGCCAGGCCCTGGTCGTCTATGCCAACCCCCGCCAGGCCAAACGTTTTTGCGGCCGCAACCAGCGGGTGATCAAGGTACCCGATAGCGGCGTGCTGGCACGCACCGCTCCCTACCTGCTCTCCCAGGGGGTGACCCGCCTGGTGGTGGAAGGGGCCCTTTACTCCCTGCCCGGCAGCTGATCGCCCCGGGGCAGCAGTAGGGCGGTGGCACTGCCGCCGCTAATCACACCGATCACTAGGGCCACACCGACCAGGAAGCCACTGGGCAGCTCGGGGGTGCGTCCCACCCCCAGGTTGAGGCTGATGCGGGTGTTGAGGTTCTGGGCACCGAGGCAGAGCAACAGCAGCAACAGCACCCCTCCCCCCAGGCAGGTGAGCAGTAGGCGCAGGCGCAGCAACATCAGCTCGAGCCCGGTTGATGCAGCAGAGCGTAGAGCTCCCGCCGGGAGAGCCCGGTTTCGGCGGCCAGCTGGCGGGCCGCATCGCTATTACTCAGACCTGAGGCCACCCGCTGCTCCAGCTCGCGCCTCAGGCTGGCGTCATCGGGTCGCGTGATTTCGGCCTCTGGGGCGCCCCCAATCACCACCGTGCATTCGCCGAGCGGGGCGGTCTGGCGGAAATGCTCTAGGGCGGCGCTGACGCTCGGTCCGACCTGCTGTTCATGGCGTTTGGTCAGTTCGCGGGCCACCTGCAGGGGCCGGTCACCCAGTTCCGAGAGCAGATCTTCCAGAAGCCCCACCAAACGGTGCGGCGCCTCGAACAGCACCAGGGTGCGTTCCTCACGCGCCAACTGGCGCAGCCTGGCGCGACGTTGCTGGCCCTTCGGCGGCAGGAAACCCTCAAAGCAGAAGCGGCCACTAGGCAGGCCGCTACTGACCAGGGCCGTGGTCACGGCGCAGGGGCCGGGAATGCAGATCACTGTGCATCCGACAGCCCGGGCGGCGGCCACCAAGGCCTCGCCCGGATCGGAAATGCCCGGCAGGCCCGCATCACTGATCACCGCCAGCGCCTCTCCGGCCGCCAGGGCCTCCAATAACTGGGGAATGCGGGCGAATTGGTTGTGCTGGTGAAAACTGATCAGCTTGCTCTTGATACCCAGGCCCGCCAGCAGCAGGCCACTGCGGCGCGTGTCCTCGCAGGCGATGCGACTAGCTCCCTGCAGCACCTTGCGGGCTCGGGGCGACAGATCGCCGGTGTTGCCGATCGGCGTGCCAACCAGATACAGCACGCCTGAGGCCGGTTCCTCGCCCTGAATCACAATGCCCCCTTTGCCCGTTCCCATGATGGCGCTCGCCCCCCCAGCCCCTAGCGGAGCGGAGCCCCAGTCCTGGTTGCCGGCGGGGATCGCTGAGGCGGACCTGCTGAGCGAACTGCGGCGTCTGAGCTGGGGAGCGGCGGACATCCTGCGGGCCTACGGGCGCGGCGAGCAGCCCCCCTATGGATTTGCACCAGTTTTGAGCGTGGAGGAGGGCGGCGAAGGGCCGGTATCGGCGGCCGATCTGGCCGTGAACCAGTGGCTGCTGGAGGGCCTGGCCCAGGCCTTCCCGTCGGCGCCTTGGACCCTGCTCAGTGAGGAGACGGCCAAGGACCAGCTCACCCCCGGCGTGCCCCTGGCGGCCGAGTGGCTCTGGATCCTCGATCCCCTCGATGGCACCAAGGACTTCCTCCAGGGCACGGGTGACTACGCCGTGCACCTGGCCCTAGTCCGGGATCAGTCGGTGCTGCTGGGGGTGGTGCTGCTGCCCGAACCCGAGGAGCTCTGGTTTGGCCTGCTGGGGGGCGGGACGCCGCGGGCCTGGCGCGAGAACAGGGGGGGCGAGCGCTTCGCGCCAGCCCTCAGCCCCCGCAGCCAGCTCCCTGAGCTGGTGCTGGTGGCCAGCCGCAACCACCGGGACCAGCGCCTAGAAGCGTTGCTCGCAGAACTGCCCCTGGGGGAGAGCCGGGCGATCGGCAGTGTCGGTGGCAAGGTGGCGACGATCCTGAGGGGGGAGGCCGATCTTTATCTCTCGCTCTCGGGCCGCAGCGCTCCTAAAGACTGGGACATGGCCGCCCCCGAAGCGGTGCTGCGCGCCGCCGGCGGCGCCTTTAGCCATGCTGATGGCCGCCCCCTCACTTACAACAGCGGCGACGTGCGCCAGGCGGGCTGCCTCATTGCCAGCCACGGCCCCAACCACGCCGAGCTCTGCGCCCGCAGCGCCGCAGCCCTGGCCCGGATCGATCCGGGCTTTGCCGTTTGAGGCCAGGCAGTAAGCCCATGAAAAGCCCTAGCGGTCAGCCCAAGACAACCCCGAGAAACGGTTAGCCCATAAAAAAACCGGCCCCCTAGGGGCCGGCGAAATCAGACTGGTGAAGTCGCCGGTCTGATCGTCAGGCACGACGTAGAAGTGCTCAAAAGCAGCGATTCACTCGACGCCGGGTTCCTGCTGGGGAACGCCGCGCAGGGTGAGATTGATGCGGCCGCGGTTGTCGATTTCGCGTACCCGCACGGTGACCTGGTCACCCACCTTGACCACATCTTCGACTTTCTCGACCCGGGCTTCGGAGAGCTGGGAGATGTGGATCATGCCTTCCTTGCCGGGCAGGATTTCCACAAAGGCACCGATCGGGATCACCCGGGTCACAGCACCACTGAAGGTTTCGCCCTCGCTGACGCGGCGGGTGAGCCCTTCGATGATGCGCTGGGCTTCCTCAGCGGCGGCGCCGTCGTGGCTGGCGATCGTGACGATGCCGCCATCCTCGATGTCGATCTTGGTGTTGGTGCGCTCGGTGATGCCCTTAATCGTGCGGCCGCCGGGACCGATCACAGTGCCGATCAGTTCCGGATCAATGCGGAAGCTGAGCAGGCGCGGGGCATGGGGCGAGAGCACGTCCCGGGGCTTGTCGATCGCCTCGAGCATCTTCTCGAGGATGTGCAGCCGGGCCGGGCGGGCCTGGTTGACCGCCTCGGCGATGGTCTTCATCGCCAAACCGGTGATCTTCATGTCCATCTGCAGGGCGGTAATGCCCTTCTCAGTGCCGGCCACCTTGAAGTCCATGTCTCCGAGGAAGTCTTCGATGCCCTGGATGTCGGTGAGGATGCGCACCTCATCGCCTTCCTTGATCAGGCCCATGGCGGCGCCGCTGACGGGCGCCTTAAGGGGCACACCCGCATCCATCAAGGCCAGGGTGCTACCGCACACCGAACCCATGGAAGTGGAGCCGTTGGAGCTGAGGCACTCCGACACGACCCGCAGCACGTAAGGGAAGCTTTCTTTGCTGGGAAGCACCGGGATGATCGCCCGCTCAGCCAGGGCGCCGTGGCCAACTTCACGGCGGCCGGGGGAGCGCATCGGCCGCGTTTCACCCACCGAATAGGGAGGGAAGTTGTAGTGGTGAAGGTAGGTTTTTTCGGTGGCCGGATTAAGGTCGTCCATCTCCTGGGCGTCGCTCGGAGTACCGAGGGTGGCGCAGGAGAGCACCTGGGTGAGGCCGCGCTGGAACAGGGCGGAGCCATGGACTCGCTTGGGCAGAACGCCGGCGGCAGCGCTAATCGGACGCACTTCATCGAGGTTGCGGCCGTCGACCCGCTTGCCCTCTTTGATGATTTGCTCGCGCATCAGCTTCTTGGTGAGGCCCTTGTAGCTGTTGGCCAGCAGCTTGTTGTTGCCGCTGACGGCAAGCCTGATGGCGTCGTCGTCCTTGAGGGCCGCGATCGTCTGACCCACCTGGGACTTGATGGCATCGAGCTTTTCGTCCCGCTCGGCTTTGGTTTGGCTGAATTGCTTGAGGACCTCGCCGATGCTCTTGGCACATTCCTTCTCAAGGAAGGTGGGCAGGAGGGGGTCTTCGGTTCTGGCCTCGGGCAGCACCTGCTCGATGCCAAGTTCCTTAAGCAGATTTTGCTGGGCCTTGATCAATTCGCTCACGGCCTCGTAGCCGAAGTCGATCGCCTCGATCACGTCCTGCTCGGGCAGCTGGTTGGCGCCGGCTTCCACCATCACCACCCCTTGCGGGGTACCCGCCACCACCAGATCGAGCTCGCTGCGTTCTATCTCCCGGTAGCTGGGGTTGAGGATGAAGTCGTCGCCCAGCAGGCCAACCCGAACCGCTGCCATCGGTCCAGCGAAAGGGAGCTTGGCGAGCAGGCAGGCGATCGAGGCGCCGGTAACGGCGAGCACATCGGGGGGAACCCGCTCGTCAAGCGACAACACGGTCGCGACCACCTGGATGTCGTCCCGCAGCCAGGAGGGGAACAGGGGCCGCAGGGGGCGGTCAATCAGGCGGGTGGTGAGGATGGCCCGTTCCGGGGGACGGCCTTCGCGGCGAAAGAAGCTGCCAGGGATGCGGCCAGCGGCGTAAAGGCGCTCTTCGTAATCGCAGGTGAGGGGTAGGAAATCAATGCCCTCACGCCCCTTGGAGCGGGTGGCGGTGACCAGAACAGCCGTATCACCACTTTCGACTAACACCGAACCCCCAGCCTGGGGGGCGAAACGACCGGTGGTCAGCCGGATCTCCCGACCATCGAAGGAGATCGACTGAGTTTGTCCTTGCACTTGACCTTATGTCCGCTTTGGTGTCACCCACCATTGTCGCATCCGGGCTTCCTCACCGTCGGACTACTAGGGCGGCTAGCCCCCCCTGGTAGCCGCCCTGGCGACCAAAACAAAAGCCTGATCAAGCCTTGAATCGGCCTGATCAGGCAACTAAATGGATGGGATTCAGGTGAGAACGGCAAAGCCGAAGGAACGCGTGCGCCCCAAGACCAGACCTACCAGCTGGACTTGACCACGCCGGGCAGTTCACCCTTGTGGGCGCGCTCGCGGAACTGGTTACGGCACAGGCCGAAGTCGCGGTAAACACCGCGGGGCTTGCCGGTGGCCCAGCAGCGGTTGCGCACACGGGAGGGAGCGCTGTTACGGGGCAGGCCCTGGATCTGACGGTGGATATCGAGACGCTGCATCGGATCGGCTGCCGATTCGAAAGCGGTCATCAGGGCAGCGCGCTTGACTGCGAAGCGCTCAACCATCTTCTGGCGCTTGACGTTGCGCGCGATCATCGACTTCTTCGCCATGCGGCTGGTGCCCTGAGTCCTTTGGATGTTGAGCCTACCCCCTCACTGGGCGGCCCCTGGCCAGGCAGGCGAAAGGCGGCCCAGGCCCTTGGGCTCAGGCCAGGCACCACCCCTCAGGCGCTCGGGCAGAGATCGGCAAGCTGACAGCGCTCGCAGGCCGGCTTGCGGGCCTTGCAGACAGCGCGGCCGTGATAAATCAGTCGCAAGGAGAGGGTCTCCCAGTCAGCCTGGGGCAGCAGCTGCATCAGGTCGCGCTCGATGCGAATGGGATCCCTGTGGCGGGTCAGGCCGAGGCGCCCACTGAGGCGGCCCACATGGGTGTCAACCGTGACGCCGGCATTGATGCCAAAGGCATGGGCCAGCACCACATTGGCGGTCTTGCGGGCCACGCCGGGCAACTGCAGCAGCTCAGCCATGGTCTGGGGCACCCCGCCGCCATGGCGCTCGATCAGCAGGCGGGAACTGGCGACGATGTGCTTGGCCTTGTTGCGGAAAAAGCCCGTCGATTGCACATAGGGCTCCACGGCGCTGCTGTCGACAGCCGCCGCTGCCGCCGCATCAGCAAAGCGCTCGAACAGGCCCGGGGTGACCTTGTTGACCCGCTCATCGGTGCACTGGGCCGAAAGCATGGTGGCCACCAGCAGCTCCCAGGGGGTGCGCCAGTCGAGCGAGCAGGTGGCATCGGGATAGGCGACCCCAAGCCGCTCGAAAAGCTCCGGCATGCGCTGCTTGGCCGTTGGCCGTCGGGGCTTGGCCGGAGACCGTTTCGGCTGGACCGACTTCGGGGATTGGCGGCCAGGGGAAGCGGCCCCAAGCACTTCGGCGGCTCCACCGCCAGCCGGTTCGGGCGCCCGCTCGCCCGCCTCGTCGATCGCCGAATCGTCCTCAGGCTCAATCGCGACTGGCTCCAACAAGACTGGCTCTAGCAAGACTGGGTCAAGCAAGACAGGCTCCGGCAAGGCAGGTTCCTTCAAGGCAAGCCTCAGGCTCAGTGGCCCAGCAATTGCTGGATTGCTGGTAGCTGGCTGGTGTCCTTAACGATCAGCACCACGCTCAGGCCCACGAGCAGTACGAACCCCGACTGCATGAAGGCCAGCTGGAAGCGCTCCGGCAGGGGGCGACCGCGCAGGCCCTCGATCAGCAGCAACAAGAACTGGCCGCCATCCAGTAGGGGCAAGGGCAAGGCATTGAGCACGGCCAAGTTGATCGAGATCAAGGCCGTGAACAGATACAGGCTGCTGCCGCCCTGGTGAGCCAGGGTGGCACCCATCTGGACGATTTTGACCGGGCCTGACACCTGGCTGGCGGTCTCGCCAAAGTTGGTGACCAAGCTGACAAAGCCGCTAATCGTGCGTTCGGTCAGGGCAACGGTGTCGCTGCTGGCCTGGCGGATCACCTCAAGGGGACCGTTGGCGCGGCGGTAGGCCTGGTTGCCAAAGGGTTGCAGCTGGGCGCCAATCTTGCCGATGCCTTCGACGGCGGCGGGGGTGAGGCTGAGGCTGCGGCGACTGCCGTTGCGCTCGGCCTCGAGCCGCAGGGTGTGGGCCGGTGATCCCTTGATACGGCTGACCAGATCAGCCACGGCGGCCTGGCCGCCGGACACCCGTTGGCCATCAAGGCTGATGATCCGATCTCCAGCGACTAGGCCGGCGGCGGCGGCGGCCTGACCCGGGGTCACGCCTGCCACCAGTACCCCCGGGCTGGCTCCATAGCCGGCGGGAATCCCCACGACCAGGCCCTGGGCCAGCAACACGGTCCAGGCGAGCAGCAAGTTGGCAAGCACGCCGGCGGCAATCACCAGGGCCCGCTGGTGCAGGGGGCGGTTGCGCAGCAGGTTCGGATCGTTGGCGGGGATCTGGCTGTCCTCGTCGTCGTCGGGGAACGAGACGAAGCCACCTAGGGGGATGGCCCTGAGGGCGAACTGCACTCCGCGGCGTCGCCGTTCCAACAGGACCGGACCGAAGCCCACCGAGAAGCCGCTAACGCGGATGCCCTGCCAGGTGGCAGCAAAAAAGTGGCCGGCTTCATGGACCACGATCAGACCAGCCAGGATCGCCAGTGCGGTGAGAACACCCATGCAGCACGGATCCTTGAGGATCTCCATTCTGCTGGTTGATCTCCAGCGCCGAGGGTCGGTCGGCCGGCAGGGGACCAGGCTCAGGCGGCCGTGATCGCCTCGGCGCCGAAGTAGGGCACCAGAGAGGCCGGCAGGGCAACACTGCCATCGGGCCTCTGGCCCGTTTCCAGCAAGGCCGCCATCGTGCGGCCCACGGCCAGACCACTGCCATTGAGGGTGTGGACCAGCTGGGTGCCCTTGGTTTCCTTGAAGCGGATGGAGGCCCGCCGCGCCTGGAAATCACCGCAGACGCTGCAACTGGAAATCTCCCGGTAGGCGCCGGCTCCCGGCAGCCACACCTCTAGGTCGTAGGTGCGGCTGGCCGAAAAGCCGAGATCGCCAGTGCACAGCTCGATCTTGCGGTAGGGCAGCTCCAGCGCTTCGAGCACCGCCTCCGCGTCGGCGGTGATCTGCTGGTGGGCCGCCGCCGACTCCTCTGGGCGGGTGAACCAATACAGCTCGACCTTGTTGAACTGGTGCAGGCGAATGAGTCCCCGGGTGTCGCGGCCGTAGGAGCCGGCCTCGCGGCGGAAACAGGGGGTGTAGGCGGCGTATTTGAGCGGCAACTGGTCGGCTGTGAGCACCTCATCGCGGTGCAGGGAGGTGATGGGCACCTCGGCGGTGGGGGTGAGCCAGAGGTCGTCTTCGGCGCAGCGGAAGCTTTCCTCGGCGAACTTGGGCAGCTGACCCGACCCCAGCAGGCTGGCGCTGTTGACCAGGATCGGTGGCATCACTTCGGTGTAGCCCTTGCCAGCGTGGAGATCGAGCATGAAGCTGATCAGGGCGCGCTCAAGCCGGGCTCCCTGGCCCAACAGGGTGATGAAGCGGCTCTGGGCGATCCGCACCGAGCGCTCGCTTTCAAACAGGCCCAGCCGTTCGCCGATCTGCCAGTGCTCCTCAAGGCCAAGCTCCTGGCGGGGCGTGCCCCAGCGCTTGATCTCGACGTTGTCGGCTTCGCTCTTGCCATCCGGGGTCTCGGCGGCGGGCAGGTTGGGCAGGCTCAGCAACTGCTCGCGCAGGCGCAGGTTGAGGGACTTTTCTTCGTCTTCCAGCACCGCCACCTGCTGCTTGAGCCGGTTGCCCTGCTCCCGCAGCTGCTTGACCTCAGATCCAGCCGGATCAGCGCCAGCCTTAATGCGCAAGCCCACCTCCTTACCAACCCGGTTGCCTTCGCCCTGAAGATTGCTGCGCTGCTCCTCGAGGTTTCGTTGCTGCTGGGCAATCAACTGGGGCCCGGTCAGGTCCACCGTCATGCCGCGCCGGCCCAGCTGCTGGCTGATCAGCTCAGGGTTGTCGCGCAGCAAACGCTGATCGAGCACGGGCCTCGAAGCAAGGAAGCCGCAGCCTAAGGGGGCCCCCGTGCTCGCCATCAAGCCGAAAGCGTGGGCGACTCTGGCGTGAGCGAACCGGGATCGGCCAGATTGAGCCGCTCTGAACTGCCTACGGCTCAGACCAGGTTCAAAGAACCTGCACGACTTCGTCGACTTCTGGAATCGCTTCGCGCAATTTGCGCTCGATGCCCATCTTCAGGGTCATGGTGCTGCTGGGGCAGGAGCCACAGGCACCCTGGAGCCGCACCTTGACGATCGGTCCATCGATTTCGACGACCTCAACGTTGCCGCCATCAGCCATTAGGTAGGGGCGCAGCTCATCGAGGGCCCGTTCCACATTGGCCAGGGTGAGGGCGCGGGGATCCAGCTCGGCGGCGCCGGTTTCGCTGGCGACCTCTGGCACAGCTGCGTCAGCTGTTGCCGTAGCAGCCGGGGACTGGTCAACAGGAAGCGTGTCTGTGCTCATGGGTTTGGAGGGAAGTGAGCTGAGCTTAAGAAGCCAGCCCCAGGGCCTGGCTGGCACGGACAGGACTGCAGCGGGGTCTAGGGCGACTGGATTGCGGGCGACTGCGCTCGAAGAGGAGCCTGGGACAGGGGCCGGGCCGGCTCCAGGCCCTCCTTAGGATCCGAGCACTTACGGCGGTCCATGGGGCCCGCCGGCCCGCAGCCTGCCCATGACCGACGTTCCCGTTCAGCGGATCCGCAATTTCTGCATCATTGCCCACATTGACCACGGCAAATCAACCCTGGCGGACCGGCTGCTGCAGACCACCGGCACGGTGGCGGCCCGGGACATGCAGGAGCAGTTCCTCGACAACATGGAACTGGAACGGGAGCGCGGCATCACGATCAAGCTCCAGGCAGCCCGGATGGAATATAAGGCGGCCGATGGCGAGATCTATATCCTCAACCTAATTGATACCCCCGGCCACGTCGATTTTTCCTACGAGGTGAGCCGCTCCCTCCAAGCCTGCGAAGGGGCCCTATTGGTGGTCGATGCCAGCCAGGGGGTGGAGGCCCAGACCCTAGCCAATGTGTACCTGGCCTTAGAGAATGATCTCGAGATCATTCCGGTTCTGAACAAGATCGATCTGCCTGGCGCCGATCCGGAACGCATCGCCGCCGAGATCGAAGCGATCATCGGCCTCGATACCACCAATGTGATCACCTGCTCAGCCAAAACGGGCCTGGGCGTGGCCGCGATCCTGCAGACGGTGGTGGACCGGGTGCCGCCGCCGCCGGATCGAATCGAGGAGCCGCTGCGGGCCCTGATCTTCGATTCCTATTACGACGCCTATCGGGGCGTGATTGTGTATTTCCGGGTGATCAGTGGCTCAATTGCCCGCAAGGACAAGGTGTTGCTGATGGCCAGCGGCAAGATCTACGAACTTGATGAAGTAGGGGTGATGGCGCCGGACCAGCGCCAAGTGGACTCGCTCCATGCCGGGGAAGTGGGCTACCTCTCCGCCTCAATCAAGGCCGTGGCCGATGCCCGCGTCGGCGACACGATCACCCTGCTGTCCAACCCGGCTACAGAAGCCCTGCCCGGCTACACCGAGGCCAAGCCGATGGTGTTCTGCGGCCTGTTCCCCACCGACGCCGACCAATACCCGGATCTCCGCGAAGCCCTCGACAAGCTGCAGCTTTCCGATGCGGCGCTCAAATATGAGCCGGAAACCAGTAGCGCCATGGGCTTTGGCTTCCGCTGCGGCTTCCTGGGCTTGCTGCACATGGAGATCGTGCAGGAACGGCTAGAGCGTGAATACGACCTTGATCTAATCGTGACGGCGCCCTCAGTGGTGTATCAGGTGAACCTGCTCGATGGCAGCGTGTTGCTTGTTGACAACCCGGCAACGCTACCTGATCCCCAGAAACGGGAATCGATTGAAGAGCCCTATGTGAAGCTGGAAATTTACACACCCAACATCTACAATGGCGCCCTGATGGAGCTGTGCCAAGAGCGGCGCGGCGAGTACATCGACATGAAATACATCACCACCGACCGGGTGACCCTCCACTACGAAATGCCCTTGGCCGAGGTTGTGACCGACTTTTTCGACCAGATGAAGAGCCGCACCAAGGGCTACGCCTCAATGGAATACAGCCTGATCGGCTATCGCAAGAACGAACTAGTGCGCCTCGATGTGCTAATTAATTCCGAAAAAGCCGATCCGCTCACCACAATCGTGCATCGCGATAAGGCCTACAACGTGGGCAAGGGCCTAGTCGAGAAATTGAAGGAATTGATCCCCCGCCAGCAGTTCAAAATTCCAATCCAAGCCTCGATCGGCAGCCGCATCATCGCCAGCGAAAGCATCAGTGCCATACGCAAAGACGTGCTGGCTAAATGCTACGGCGGTGACATTTCCCGCAAGAAAAAACTGTTGCAGAAACAGGCCAAAGGCAAAAAGCGCATGAAGGCCATGGGCAAGGTGGATGTGCCCCAGGAGGCCTTCATGGCCGTGCTCAAGCTCAACCAATAGGGCCTGAGCCGGCCTGTTCGTTAAGAAGCCGGAGCAGGGCCTCACTCAAGGGGCCTTGGGTTCCATTGGTGCCGGCCGGCTGATCTGTCTGGATTTGCCAATCCGGCGGCCGCGCCCTTGGGGCAACAGTCCCGAGGGCCGGGAACCCTCCAACTCCAAGCGTTGGAGAGCTGCTGATGGCATTCGAAGGCGATAGCCGCCGAAGCTGGCGATCCCTAGGGAGCGAGCCCCGCGGGCAGAGCCATGGGCGGGGGCTGGGCCAGTCGGGGTTTGTGCTGCCCCTGGCCCTGCTGGCCGGCCTGGTGCTCTCGGCCAGCAGCCTTTGCCTGTTGAGCCTGTCTCTGGTCTCCCACCAGGCCCAGGCCGCCGACCATCGCCGCCGCCAGGCCGATGACGGCCTGCGCGACCTGGGCCAATTGCTGGCCCAAAACCTGATAGGGCATCGCCCCGAAGACCTCAATCCCGCCAGCCTCGGCCCGGACCTGCTTGCCCTGGCCCTGCCGCCAGGCTGGCAATTGGGCCGCCTGCAATGGCAACCCAGCGAGCCGTCGGACCTGGGCCTGGTGACCCTGCAAGTGACACTCAACGGCCGCGGCGGCGAGCAGCGCCAGGGGCTGGTGCACTTCGATCGGTCGCTACCGGATGGCCTGATCCGGGCCCTACATCAGGTAGGGACATGAACCTGGTGGAAGTGCTGCTGGCAGGACTGCTCTTTGGCCTCGCCAGCGCCGGTTCCCTGCAGGTGATGGCGGGCCTGGGTCGCTCCTTGCAGGGCTCAAACCAGGCCGAGGCGGTTCAAACGCAGCTTGAGGCGGAACTGCGCCGCAGCCAGGCGCAGGTGGTGGCGGGGGCGCAGCAAGAGCAGGCCACCGATCTGGCCTGTGATCAACCCGAACTGCTCCTGAGCCGCCTGCTGACGAATGCCGGCGGCACCACGCCTGCAACGCCTGAGTCAGCATCCGGGATCCTGGAGCGCCAGGTGAGCGTGGTAGCTCCGGGCTTAGTGCGCTTACAGGTGGCCATGGCGGAGGGGCGCTGGCAGCGCCAACGGCTGTTCAGCGCTGCCGCCTATGGCCTCTGTCCCGTCGAGGGGGAGGCAGTCGGAGGGGGATCTGTCGGAGAGGGGCCAGTCGGGGGAGAAACAGTGGGAGAAAGCCCCATCGTGGGGGAGTTGCTCGGATGACCCTGGCCGAACAACTGGTGGTGGTGAGCCTGCTGAGCGGCCTGGGCTGCCTGGGCCTGGTCAGCGCCCAGGAGCAACGCCAACGCCAACGGGTAGAAGCGGTAGCGAGTGAGCTGCTGGCCGGGATCCAGCTGGCCCGAGTCGAAGCCGAACGCAACCAGGGGGCCTGCGGCATCAGCCTGGATTCCGGGGGCTGGCAAGCGCCGAGCGATGGCAGCCTGCCGGCCTGCTCCTCCGCCTTGAAATCCTTCGAGGGCGGGGTGACTCTGGCCCACTCCTTCCCAGGCACCCTGCGCTTCAGCGCCAATGGGCTGGTGATCGATGGCGGCTTGGTGGTGCTGAGCCAAGCAGGCACGGGCCTGCGCCGCTGCCTGGTGATGGCCCTGCCCCTAGGGGTGGTGCGGCTGGGCCGTTACGACGCCGATCCAGCCGGCACCCTGAGTGCAACCCAGTGCCAGGCGGAACGATGAACAGGACAGCGGCTCGCATGCCACCCAGTCGCAAGAAGCCCCCGGGCGGCTTCACCCTGGTGGAAATGCTCCTGGCGCTGGGACTAGGACTGCTGGTGGCGGGCTGGTTGCTGGAGGCGCTGTTCTCCCACGGCTCCCTCAGCGCCAAAGTGCTGGATCGGCTGCATCATCGGGAGTTTGAACGCCGTGCCAGGCGCCTGATTGAGGACGACCGCCGCCTGGCCAGCCTGGCCAGGCGCCAGCCGGGGCTGCAAGCAGCAGCCTGCAACCTGGCGGGCCGCCAACCGCTCTTGCATCTGGAGCTGCCCGCAGGCAAACCGCCGATCACCTGGAGCCTGGGGGCTGCCCCCTCAACGATCTGGCGGGGCCAGGTGTTGATGCGCTGCGGCCCGGCCTATGGCCTCGATGGCCAACCAAATCTCACTGGCAGCTGGCAAAATCGGGTAGTGCTGGATAGGGCGGAAGGGTTTGGGATTCCGCTGTGACGACCAGCCAGCCAGCAGGCCTCAATTAAACACAGGCCAGAGTTGGCAAACAGAAATTCTGACGAGATCTGCCGACAAGCGCCAAACACATCATTGAATCTCGAGCCCAAAAATGGCGCGTTCGGTTAGAGAGCCAGCCAGGATCGGCCACTGGTCGATCCGAATGCTCTCCCCCTTGGGGTCGTAGAGGGCCAGGGTGTTGATCTCGCTGACCTGAGCGCTCGCAAAAAGCTGGGTGATCTCGATCCGGGGCTGGTTCTGGCGTAAGGGTAGGGGCCGACAGGAGCTATCGCTTTGGCTTTGCAGGCAGAGATCAACGCCCCCCACACCCGATGGGGCACTAGGGCATGCAGCTCTAGAAGCGCCTCCGCCTAGAAGAGTTTAAACCTCTATACAAAGCAGGGACTAGACGCGCAGCCTCAGTAGAAAGTTCTCTGAGCCAAAGGGATCCTCCGCCTTCGCTAAGGCAGCCAAAAACATACCGTTGCCCAGAAAAAATAACTCAAACAAACTACATCGGAATTGCCGACAAGGGCATATCAGGAAAAGATTGATCTACGCGAACCTTATAGCTCCCACCCTTTCATACAAAGCCCAAGCAAAACACAATAATCTAAAGGATTCTTGCTCGAGCATAAACCTTGGTGGTCGTTGTAGCTGCAGGATAGGTCGCGTTCCAAATGCTATCACGACTACTAGTGCCTGATCCAACCCGCATTCTATAGGACAGAGTACGACCATCGCAGGAATACTTGATGGCATCCTCAACATTATCCTGACCGGATGTCCCACAGGCAGATTGTCGATTCAAAGTAATATCATAGACATAAGTATATGGACTCACGACATAATTGCCTGGATTAAGGCTGGCTGGTGGCGTTGAATCGCCAGCGGCAGCGACAATACCGATAACTCCTGAGCTATCACCTATTGCTGGCCCATAACGATAAAGAGACCAATTATTGGGATTGGCGCCTGGAACACTAGAATGCGCTACATTATAATAGCAAGTATAAACATCGGCCAAGCCTTGTGGCTTGGTCATGCGATGCCGAAGGGAAAAAAGAAAAACCACACCCAAAGAACCGCCATAAGGATTTGCAGGCGCAGAACAACTAGGAACCGGCGAAAGGCTCAGTCTATCTCCCTCACTGACTTCGCCTTCAATGAAGTATGTAACCCTGGCGAATTTATCTCGGAGACCTTGAATAGCATACGTTTTAATACTGGCCTTTGTTTCCGAAATGGCGATTGAAGCCGCCGCCATAATGACGAAGGCACTAATGGCCGCCACAAGAATCATTTCAACAAGGCTAAAGCCTTGTGCAACCAGCTTAGACGAGTGAACTTGCATACGCATAATTAGTGATTTACGAGAAAAAGCATTAACACAATCTGTAAATTCTCAAGCGAAGGGACTAGAATTTTTCATTAGCATAGGAGCCAACAGAGGAAGTCGCGCAATCGCTTGCGACACCATTGGCAGCACTATTGCTGCCAATACTTGTAAGACCAAGTAAGAAATTAATGCGTATGCAACGCAGCATTAAAGTGTTCTTCATGAAAATCTTGATATCTCGATTCGTCACCAAACCCGACATATTGTTGCTTGTCGCATCCGTAGCCACACCGACCAGAGTATTGCCACGCAAATTATATTTGATTGTGGCGGGTGAGGCGACCAAAAAAATTCCAGCTGCATTGCCAGGGATTTTAAAGTTTGCAGCCACAGGAGAACAATCGGCTGAATTATCTACCTCAAATACCAACATGCCAGCGGTAAATTCACTGGCAGCCGGGTAAGCGGCAGCGCCCCTAAATGTCGCCGTACATGTTACTGCGACATTGAAAGTACTGGCCGTGGTGTTAGCATGAATGCCATTAAGCCAGCCCGCCAACTCCATTGCAACTGCATCAACCCGAGATCTCTGCAAGGATGCGAAACCAGTACTTACGGCGATCCCGGCCAGGATACTGAAGATAACTGTTACGACGATAACTTCCAGCAAAGAGAAGCCCCTCTGGGACCTCAAAACCAACTGAAGCAAGGGAGCACGGCTCATTACGGGCACCAGCTCGCCAAGTCTGGAATCAAATAAAACCAACGCGTTAATGTACGATCGGCTCCATTGACCTGAATCGTCCGCTGGAAAGAAATTTTAAATCTTCGAATCCTGACGTCTTCAAAGGTTGACGTGATCTTAACGCCTCTTGATTAGGCAGTAAACTCCGCGCTCCTTAGGAGGCGTTCCGGTCGGGCGAGGCAGCAGCAGACTGTCTGCAACACCCGATCTGTCATCGCTATGAGGTTAAATCGTCGATTAAAGCGGTAACTAAAAGCGCCCAGATAACGGTTGC
>CAMAPJ010000058.1 GCA_945860085.1 Synechococcus sp. UW140
TGCTGCCTCAGAGCCTCAAGAGCTTTCTTCTGGGCCCGCTGCACCGACATGGCGCTGATTTGCAGCTGCTCTGCCGCCTGCCGGAGTGAGAGGCCCTCGAGGACAGTGAGCCGCAGGGCTGTGGCTTGAGCTGCCGGCAGCTGATCTACGAGCTGCTCCAGCGCCAGATCATCAGCGGGCCCGGCTGCTTCTTGCTCAGGGCTGGCCAGCTGATCGAGCAGGCACGACTCGCCAGCGGCGTGGCCATCAAGGCTGATGTGACCCAGGGGGCACTGACCCTGCTCATGCAGCCGGCGTGGAATGCGCACCCGCCGCACCCGATCGCGCAGGTGATGCTGCAGGGCACCTGAGATGCAGCGGCGCAGATAGGGCTCTGCAGGCTCGCCTGCTTTGCAGCGCAGCACTGAACGGAGCAGGGCTTCCCTGGCTACCTGGATCAGATCCTCCCGCTCGACCAACGGGAAGAAGCGGCGGGCTACAGCTGAAGCAACGGCATCTGCCAGGGAAAGGTGCTCCAGCACCAGGGCATCACGGGCACGGAGGGCAGAGCGGGAAAGCGGGGCAGCCATCTGGGGACGGCAGAGAACCCCACCCCCAACGGCCAGCCGCAGCGAGGTGACAAGGACGCCCCAACGGGGCGCATGGCCCGATCCTTGACGCAGCGCGAGGACTGGACGAGGGATTCAGGTGGGTGTTTGACGGCCCGGTGGCAACCAAATTCCCCCGGAGCCTTAGTGGCAGGAAAACCAAAGGTCAACCACGGAAAGGACTCTGATGCATCTTCTGAAAACACCTAGATCCATGAACAGATCCACTTCACCGGCCATGAGTCCCGGCTGAGGCGTGATCTGGGCGGTGCCTTCGGGAAGCCGCGCTACGCATGTAGCCGCTGGTCGCTAATTAGGGGCTGTGCTGTTGGGTAATCAGCTGGAGATCGTCAGTGAGATCGAGAGCCATGCCGCCTATCTGGGCCACTGGATGGAGCTTCTCAGGGAGTCGCCCAAGGTTCTGTTTCAGGTGCTCAGCGAGGCAAGACAGGCGGCGGATTTGGTCTGCCCGGAGCCAGGCATTGCAATTCCGGTCGAAGAGATCCCAGCAGGGGCTTCAGCCTGACGGGGCAGCCAAAACCAAACCTGGCTGGCATTGAGGCCTTGCCGCCGCCACCATCGCTCCATGACCTCCAGCCCCTCTGCTGCCTTCCTTCGCTTGCGCGGGTTCATCGCCGAGCGCATGCGCATGAGTCATGTGTATCAGCCGCTGATGCTGATGGAGCTGCTCGGCCGCCGCAGCCCGGCCCCGGCGCAGGACGTGGCCCGGCGGATCCTTGGGGAGGACGTGACCCAGATCGAGTACTACACCGAACGCGTCAAACGCATGGTGGGCAAGGTGCTCACCGGCAACGGCATCACCCGCTGCGAGAAGGGCACCTACGCCCTCGTGGGTGGAGAGGAGCTGAGCGACGCCGAACGCGATCAGCTGCTGGACCTGTGCCGTCAGCGACTCGACGCGTTCCGCGAGCAGCGCGGTGAGGAGGTGTTCGCCCACAGGAGCCGTAGCCGCACACCGATCAGCGGCTCGATCAAGTACCGGGTGCTTACCCGTGCCAAGGGGCGCTGCGAATGCTGCGGGGCACACGAGTACCAGCAGGCACTGGAGGTGGATCACATCATCCCGAAGAACCATGGGGGCTCCGACGACCTCAGCAACCTGCAGGCCCTCTGCTTCCGCTGCAATGCGGGCAAGCGCGACACCGACTCCACCGACTTTCGCGGCCTGCAGGTCAGCTACGCCAAGCGTGAGGAGGGCTGCGTGTTCTGCGCGCTGGAGGGCAGCGGACGGGTGTTGCTGGAGAACGAACTGGCGCTCTGCATCGCTGATGCCTACCCGGTGACGCCGGGCCACAGCCTGGTGATCCCGCGGCGGCATGTGGCGGATGGGCTGGCGTTGCACCAGCCGGAGTGGAACGCCGCGATCCAGCTACTAAAGCTCAGAAGAGAGCAGCTGGGGAAGCAAGACCCGTCGATCAGCGGCTGGAATGTGGGACTGAATTCAGGTGAAGCCGCTGGGCAGACGGTGCTGCATGCGCACTGGCACCTGATCCCACGGCGGCAGCGGGACTGCGAGCAGCCCCGCGGTGGTGTGCGGGGGGTGATTGCGGGGCGGCAGAGCTACTGAGGCGGCGATTGTTCGCCTGGGCTACAACGGGTCAAACCCCAGCCGCCGTTCATGGCCTTTTGGTGGGTCAACCACAAGCAGACCTACACGGAGGAAACCAACGGTGGTTACGTGTGGTCCCCGAAGACCAGCCAGGGAGGCCGCAGAAATGTGAGCTACGACAACCTCACATGCTGCGAGCGTGGGGATGTGGTGTTCAGCTACGCCAAAGGCCGCATCAGCCAGATCGGTCTTGTGGATGCGGGGGCGGAAACGGCAGCGAAGCCCCCGGAGTTCGGCAGCGTGGGCGACTACTGGAGCCAGGAAGGCTGGCTTGTGCGAGTGAACTGGCGACCCCTGCGCCAGCCAATCGTGCCGCAGACCTACTTCGAGCTGATCCAACCGCTCCTGCCCGAGCGCCACAGCCCGATCAGTACCAGCACTGGCCGGGGCAACCAGGGGGTGTACCTGGCGGGTCTGAGCGAAGCCCTGGGCCAGCTATTGCTCAAGCTGATTGAGGAGCATGCCGACCCGGCGGTGCGGGTGCACCTTCTGCTGCTGGCCGAAGAAGGGGAGTACACGGCCTCCCTGCTCGACGACATCCAAAGCCTGCGGGAGGTGCCGAGCAGCACCGAGCGCGATGCGCTCACCAAAGCACGGTTGGGACAAGGATTGTTTCGCCACCGAGTGGCCGAACGGGAGCCGGCCTGCCGAGTCACAGGGCTAACGCGGCAGGAGTTTCTGGTGGCAAGTCATATCAAGCCCTGGCGCGACTGCATCAACAGCGAGCGACTCGATGGCGCCAACGGTCTGCTGCTATCCCCCCATGTAGACAAACTGTTCGACCGCCACTGGATCAGCTTTGACAGCAACGGTGAGCTGATGTGTGAGCACGAGGGAGGCCGGGATGCGTTGCGCTGCTGGGGGATCGAGGGGGTGAATCACGTCAAAAAGTTTTCAAGGGATCAGGAGGCATTCCTCAGCAACCACCGCCAGCAGCTTCGCTGCTGAGGACTGAGCGGCTTGCCGGGGATATGCCGCCGAGGCCCATTACCACTGGTGGCTGGATCGGCTTGAGCTGCTGGGCAGTGGCTTCTAGAAACGCCACCAGGATTGTGATCAGCAGGATGTAGTCGCGCAGGGCTTGATCCAAGGGGCCACGGTCTGTTGGCGGCTGGGCTGCTAAAACGTTTTCCAGTGGCGCCCATAGGGGGTTGGCGCGTGCAAGCTGGTACACCTCCGTTAGCCGCGAGCTGTGGACTGGGTCTGCGAGGGAGGCAGATTCAGCTGAGTGGGCAAAGGCGTTGCGTAGTTTGCGCAGGGCATTGAGGGCCCGCTCCACGCCGGCATCAATCAAGCCCATTCGACTGGCCAGGGCCACCTTGGCGCCAATGGAGCCAAGCGGTCGATCAGGCAAAAACAGGCCATCATTTTTGGCAGTTGCTGGTGTCAGTACCGCCTGCAGCAGATGCTCCAGTGCCGCACTCACACGGGCCACGCCCACAAGCACCGCGCCTCGGCCGCGCTCTTCCAGCATTTGCAGGGCGATGGTCTTAGCGGCCTGTGCTGCGACGAAATCAGGGGAGAGATGCGATTCCGGAGTGTCCATCAATTGAGAGCAGCAGGCCTATCTTCGTCTTTCGCACGGGTAATCGCTACAAAGGAGATAGGAAGCAATAGTGAGCTTACTGCGATTCACGGCCATGCAACTGATCCAACTGAAACGGGACGACTGGAATTTCATCTGCCCGGCTACCGGTGAGCTTGTGTTCAAGGAGACGGGAGAGCCCAACGCCTCAACGGTTGGCGTCTGGTGCCATAAGGTGCCGCATGAGCCGGAGAATCTGTCTGAGGAATTACAAGCCCAATGGGCTACCCATGTGGCCATTCAGGACGCCGACGACGAGGTAGTCGATGTGGTGGCTTTGCTACATAGCGTGGCCCAGCCGAGCTGGGTAACCTTTGAGATCACCACCTGCGGCATGGCCTGCGGACCGGTATGGAGTACAGCCTGGACGGTGTTGGATTTGGGCTGACCGAAAACGGCCGATTCATCAGGATTGACTGATGAATCTCGATGGCTTGCCTGAGTAACTCACCACCACTCTCTTCTTGGCGCGAGTGGCGGCGACGTGCAGGAGTGAACGTTCCTGTTGCTCAAAAAGCTCTTTGGAAATCTGGTCAGGGCAGCCATCGAGAATCCGACGAAGAGGTATCTGATCAGCCGTAAGCCCCGGCAGGAAGACCTGATCGAACTCGAGACCTTTAACGCGGTGCATCGTGGCCAGTCGCAGGGCTGGATCGCTGGGGTCGTCGGACTCATCAGCGTTGATCACCCGGGTAGCAAAGCCCTTGGATTGCAACAGCCCATTGAGCTTTTCGACTGCCTTGTTGGTTCGTGCCGCCACGCAAGTGGAGGCCAAGGATTGTTGTTCCTCGCGAAGCTGCTGCAGGGTGGTAACCAGGAATTGTTGCTCGTCGGCTAGATCCTCGAATCCCCGCACCAGCGGGGCATCGCCATGGAGCAGGGAGCGGTAATCGCTGCTGGGATCACTGCCGCCATCGAGATCATCGAAATCCAAACCGTGCAGCACGGCTGTGGCCCAGGCGCGGGTCTCCTCGGTAGTGCGGTAGTTGATCCGCAGCTTGCGTGCGCGACCGCGGATGTCGATACCGCAACGGCTGAGCACCACCGGTTTGCCGTAAATGCGCTGGTGGGGGTCACCCACGATGAATAGATCGTTGGCACGGGCCGGCCCCACCATGGCTCGCAGCAGGGAGAAAGAGGAGAGATCGAGATCCTGGGCTTCATCGACCACCACGGACGCAAACAGCGGCGGCTGATCGCTGCGGATGAGCAGGTCGGCGGCGATCTGTTTGGCCTCCTCGGGCTCCCACAGCCCTCTCTGGCGGAATTCAGCTCGCACCGCATCGAACACGGGCCAGATCTGGACACGCTGCTGGCGATTGAGACGGGTGCCGCGCCCCACCCGCCGAGCGATCAGATAGTCGTCGCGGCTCCGGCAGCCCTGGGCGAGAACTACGTCTTTCCACTCTTCCTGATAGAAGCGCTTATCGAGTCCCAGAGACGTTTCGGCCAGATCCATCGCCAGACTCCAGCAGCTGTCACGGGCGTCGTCGTTGAACACCCGCACCTGAAGTCCCTGTGTTTTAAGGAAGTTCATCACCCAGCCATCGAGGTGAATCACCTCAATGCGCTGCAGCTCTGCCGGGCTGCAGATCTTGGTGAGATTGGCCCGGATATCGGTGGCCAGGTTGCGAGTGAAGGTGGTGAACAGCACCCGGCCGGACGTGCCGGTTTCGATCAGCTGCTGTGCGAGCCAGCGGGCCCGGTGCATGGCCACGACTGTCTTGCCGGTGCCGGCACCACCGAGGACCCGTACGGCGCCGCTCCAGTTGCGTTCGATGAGTCTGCGCTGGCTGGGATGCAGGAATACGCGCCAGCGCTCCAGCGGCGCCGAAAGCATCGCCTCCAGCACGTCGTCATCGGTGATGACCAGGAATTCGGCCTTGCTTTCCGGAGTATTCAGGGCTGCAGCCACGTCATCGGGATCGATGGCGGCGGGCCGCTGGCGTTCAAGCTCTTCAATGACTGCTTCAATCGGCTTGCCGTCAGCGAGAAGAATCAGCCCATCGACGCAGTCCTGCGGCACCCACTCGATCAGGCGTGTAAGGGCTTCTTCACTGGTGACTGCCCGTACAGCGGGCAGAAGGGCTTCTGGGACGCCCAGCAGCATCAACTGATCGTCGTTGCATTGGGCGAACAGTGATGCCGACTTGTCCTGAGTTTGTGCTGTTGCAGACGCCGCAGTCTCAATGTTTTCTGCAGCCTGCACCTGGTTCGCCAATGCCTCGCGGACTGCAGTGGAGATGGCCTCGCCTACAGCCATTTCGGCGGCTTCAACATCCACAATCTGCAGTGCCCCATTGACGCGGTTCACATGGCAGGTGCGACGTCGTGCCCACTGGTAAGCGTCGTCATGTTTGTCGATCCAGAGGAGCACATAGGTGTCACCCACGTCAGGTGCTCGCACGATGCAGCGGATGTCCTGATCAACACGGATGGAGCGAATGAAGGGATCCTTGCCTCCCTCGATGCGCTCGTAGTTGAGGCCTGGGCTCCGAGGGTTATCGCGAAACTTGGAGATAAAGGTGGCCACCTTGCCACTCGCCTTGTCTGGGAGTCTCCCTAACGCCTTGAAGAAGTCATTGGAGATGGCGACGGTAAGGCGGTGATCGCTCATGGATGGGGAAGCGGGATGGAGACGATGAATGACTGGGGGGCTGAAGTGGAACCTGATCAGGGCGAGGCCAATGCCTCGCGCACAGAAGCAGCTGTGCTGGCAGGTGGGTCTACCAACGACCAGCATCGCCAACCCACGCTGGTGAAGGCCTCCAAATCATCCGGATAGACCACTACCGCAAGACGCTGATCCGGCCAGGCGAGTTCGGCCTGGGCGATCACATCACGCTTCGGCCCTTCCAGCTCAAATGCCTGCTCAGGCAAGGGGTGATGGGTTCCCTGGAGCTCTGCGGCCAGGGCCTCCAGCAGGGGTAGGGCGGCCTTCGGGCTGAAGCGTTGCAGCTCCTGCCAGGCGGCTCGATGCCGCTCAGCTTCCCCGGCCGAATCGGAGGCTTCGTCCCCAATTGGCCCAGAATTGGTGTCCGATGGAATCCAAACCTCCGGTGGATCCACGGCGCTCGGCTCCTCGCCACCACCCCAGCCAGGCGTTGAGAGCACCAGATGAGGCAGAAACTGAAAGAGATTGCTTTGCCGCAACCACTCCCGCCAGATCGCCTGCTGTTGCTGATCGCCGCAGGAGGGATCCGGTTCAAAGTGAATGGCGCGGAAGCTGGCAGCGGGATGGCGGCGCTCGGGGGCATGCCGACCGGAATCAACAAGGTTGAGGATCTCAAGGCCCGGTGCTGGTGTGAGGTGTTGCCCCAGTTTCTGCGTGGGTTCTGGGTTCTTCCATTCATCAACGTGCGGATGGAGATGCAGGGATTCACGGATCGCCATCAGCTTTGGATCGTCAATGGATAAAGGCGGGGTGAGCAATCCTTGGGCCAAACAGAACTGCTGGGCCATGCCCTGCCACAGCTCTTCAGAGGGATTGGCCAGGTAGGCGATGAGCAGCTGCAGGCTGCTGGCCAGCTGGGCCTGCTGCGGCATCAACAGTGGAGGATTGGCGAGGCAGTTCAGGAAGGCATCCGGCCACCAACACTTCTTGAAAAAATCTGGATTCGTGGCGAACTTTGGCGCCATGCCCACCTCTAGTCCGTTGACTTTTAGAGGCTGTTGTGAGGTAGGAGGTGCCTCCACCACGTCATCCCAGCTGAGCGCCCAAAAGAGGTACCGCCCGCTGCGCTGCAGCGCCATGCGCTGCTCCGCATCCGTGGCCAACCGGCCGCGGTGGTACTCCCAGCCATCGGTGTAGATGGCAATGGGCTTGCCGCCGGCGGTGGGGGTGAGCAGAAAGTCCGCGCGGGAGAAACAGCGCACGCCCTCCGCGTCTCCGATCGGTACCTGCTGCTCCACCTTCCAGCTCACCACGTGCTGTCCAGTGCTGAGGGTGAGCAGGTAGCCCTTGTTGCCCTTGATGAAATCGTCGCGCAGCGTCACGGCGACGCCGGGGGGCGCCGCCCCTTTGCCTTCGCGGAGCTTCTCGATAAAGCGCAGCTCCAGCTCACTCTCGGCGCGGGTGTTGATCACCACTTCCGAAAGGCTGCGATCTGTGGGCTGCAGTTCCTCCCAGCGGCGCATGATGGTCTGCAGTTGCACGATCGCCCGTCGTTTGCTGGTGCGTTCGCGATCGAAGCGCTGCCGGTACATGAAGATGCAGCGATAGCAGCCATCGCTGCATGGGCAAGCCTGAAGGTGCTGCAAAGAGCGCTGGAAAACTTCGCGCAGATCCTGGCCGCCATTTTCGATCAGCTGGCGCACATAGCCCGTGCCGCCGGGTACGGAATCAAACAGATAGAGGAACGTCTTGCGTTGCTGGCTGCCGGGCTGGGGTTCTTCGCCGAGTTCTGATTTCAGATGATCGACCTTGCCGCCGAAGCGTTGGCGTAGCCCCAGATGGAGAGCCCCTACGAACGACGGCTGGCCCGCCTCATCCCAGAAGCTGGCCCCGGGCAGCAGGAAACGCAGGGCCTCAGAGCTGAACTCCCGGTACATGAACAGCAGCTGGCGCAGCTCTGCCGCATCGTGCTTGTCGCGGTAGCGGCAGCCCCAGGTGTGATTGTGGGCGCCGGGCTTCCCTCGCTGCACCTTGCCGCAGCTGCGGCAGAGCTCGAAGCCCTTCACCTTCAGGGCCTTACCCGCGATGGCGTGGCTGGCGCCAACCATGGCCTGCTCGCCGAAGTTGATCTCGCGGAAGGTGGTACTGGCCAGGTATTCGGCGCCGAAGGGGAACTCCTCGTCGGCGATCGCCAATGAGATTTCACGGCGGTTGTGATCCGGAAGGATCAGCAACTCGCGGTGGAAAAACAGCGGGTTGCGCTCGTCGCTGTCATCCCCGAAACGGCTGCGGGCGTCTTCGGTAGTGGCCTGCACCTGCCGCAGCCGGGTCATCTCCTTCACCTGGCCCTGATCCGCGTAGCCGCTGTGACCGCAGCGCGGACATTCCCTACGACCAAAATCGTCGTCGGTCTCGCGGCTGGCGTAGGAACAGGACGGGCAGAAGCGCCAACGCTCCGGCTTGTTGAGGTTGGGGTCAACTTGATCCACCTTGACCCGCCGGCCCTGGGCATAAAACTGGCCATCGGGAACCAGCTCGCGGATGGCGACGTTGGCGGGCCGTTCGTAGCTCAGCGGCGGGATCTCCTCACTACGGCGACCATCGCCAGACCGTCCTGGCAGCTTGCGCCAGAGCACGGATTTGAGGGTCACGCCCGCTTCCGGGAAGGCGTAGTTGGGCAGGAAGCCCTCATCGGTGAGCATCGCCAGCAGGGGTCGGCCGTCTAGGTCTTTGCGCAGCTGGTTGTAGGCAAACTGTTCCCGGCGGACCAACGCCTTTTCGTCCTGTTCCGCAGGATTGAGGCTCTCTTCTGGTCGCTCGCAGAGCTTCTTGTAGCGCTCACGCAATTTGCGGGCCTCCGCCACAAGACGTTTGCGCTCTGCAACCAGATCGCGCAGGCGGGCCAGCAGCTCCTGGGCAAAGGGCGCTTCAAAGCTGCCACCAGCGTCGGCGGGGGCGAGCAGGAACTGCTGCAAATCGGCCCGGCTAGCGGCCTGCAGCTCCTCCCCAAACAGCGAACAGAAGCGTTCCAGAAGCTCCGCCTGGTGGGCCTGCACCCAGCCGAGCCAGGTGTAGGGGAACTCCTCGGGGATGGTGCCGCCAGAGGCCTTCTCAACCCCATCAAGCACTGGCTTGAGCTTGGGAGGCAGGGCCAAAGGATCGAGCCCGCCGGCCACCCAGCGATCGAGGCCATAGGCCAGAAGCTGGCGGCGCAGGATGGCTGCTGCATCTAGGTAACAGCCAGGCGGGCTCACCTGCCCCTGCAGCATCTCGCGCGGATCAGAGAAGAAATAAAGATCGTGGGCTGTGCCCGTCACCAACGTGCCCACCATGGCGTTGCCATCGCGCCTACCAGCACGGCCGATGCGCTGCAGGTAGTTGGCGGGCTCCGGCGGAACTGAGGCCAGCAACACCGAGGAGAGATCACCGATGTTGATGCCCATCTCCAGAGTGGATGTGGCCGAAAGCAGGTTGGGGTCGCTGCGGAATTGGCCGCGGATGAACTGAGTTTCCAGCCGCTCGCGATCGCCGCGCTCCAGCAGGCCGGTGTGCTCGCGGGCAATGATGCGGTGCACTTCACCGCGTTGGTAAAGGCGGCGGTAGAGCGGCAGGCCGCCGCGGGGATCGGGGCGGTAGCTGCCAGGGCAATGGCGCACCTGACAGGCCAGCCCATCCCAGAGACTGAGCTGATCAGTGGGCACGCTGTGCTGATCACCGCAGTGCTCGCAGCGCACCGGGTGGGGCTCGGGGCTCACGCGGATGGCGGCGGGAGGGATGGCCCAGATGCGCTCCCCGCGTCCGCCGCTGAACTGCAGAAGCAGCGCCGCGTTGCAGAGGGCTTCGACAACGGCATTGAGCGCTTCTTTCTGCTGCTCAGCATCCAGTGGACTGGTGGCGGCGACGATGCGTGCCAGCCAATGCTGAGCCCAGGTGGGGCGGCCGGACTCGCGCACCAACTGCTCGAAGCGGCCCTTGCCGCGGAAGCTAGTGAGAAAGATCGGACGCGATGAGGCAGGCCCGAACTTTGGAGTGTGCAGGATCTTTTCACTCAGGACATAGGTATCGCTTCCACCACTGAGCAAGTACTCACTGGGCTTGTTATCGCGCCCCACCAGCTCGGGCAGAACTACGGCTCCCCGCTGGCGCAGGTGATGAAGAAACCCCACCACAAACTGCTGCAGCTGAACAAGCTGCAGGTCGCGCAGCGGCTCGATTTCGTTTTGGAGGCGAGTGAGCAGGGCTGGCAAGAGCTTGGCCACGGCCGCTGGATCGACGGTGGCGGTCAACGCTCCGGCCTGCTCCACCGAGGAGCCAAGCCGTGCTCGGTAACCGAATTCGGCAGCCACCTCCCAGCGCAGCCGATCGCACACGAACCGCATCAACGTGCCTGTGGCATCCAGGGTGGGGGTGAGCTGCTGCTGAAGGGCATCCCATTCCTTGAGCCATTCCAGGTCGTGGGGGATAAAAGTGGCGGCGAAGTCGACAGGATTGGGAAGGCGCTGCTGCCAATCGCTGATCAGCTGCTCCTGCAGTTGATCGAGCTGTAGCGGCCCCTCTGCCTGCTGCACCGTGGTGGTGAGGGCTGTGCGGAAGGAGGTGCGAAAGGCGCGGGCGGCAATGAAGCCGGCGCGGTGGGCGGCGTCCTGCACCGAATCGGAGAAGGCCAGCAGCTTTTTGTCGCCGTTGAAGGCGGAGGCGAACAGCGATGCGCTCCAGGTGCTGGTGAGGTTTGCCGCAGTTGAGCCGATCAGCAGCAGGCCCTTCTCAGCACTGCAGTACGGGCAGTCGCGGCTGACGCGAGGGTGGTTGTTCTCGTCCTGATAACGGCAATCGGGGATGTCCACCGCCAGCAGATCGCGGCTCTGGCAGGTGGGACAAACCGCCGCAGCACCACTGGGTGTGGCATCGGCCAGCTCTTTGCTGGGGTGAAACGACAGGCAGGTGGCACAGAGCTGATGGCTGCCTTCACCATCACCGGAGGTGCCTCCTTGGGGGAACAGGTAGCGGAGCTCCGGGGCACCGCCAAAAAACGCCTTATAGAAGTTGCGCAGGTTGTTGGCCCGGTCAAGCTTGTTGCTACCGGAATTGAGGGCGGTGGAGGCCCAGGCGGAGGCGCCGCAGTCGCGGCAGTGCACCACCGGCAGGTGCGAGCTGATGTCGCCACCAGCAAGGTCATCGGAATGACGCAATTGGGGCTCGGCTTCAACCGAGGCCACCATGCGCTTTAGCTCCCGCATCCAGAGCTGCACCCGCAGGTTGAGCCATGGCACGACCACCGGGCTGCCATCGAGCTTGGTTGTGGTGCGGCGGGCGTGGGCGATCAGGGCCAGCAGGCTTTCGAGCAGCAGCACCCGGTAGCGGCGCGGATAGCGATCGCCCAGGCCAAGCTGGCGCGAAAAACGTGCCAGCAACTCCTCGATCGAGCAGGTGGAAGCGGCCTGCCGCACCAGGTTGTTCACCGCCGGGAGGGTGCCCAGCTGCAGGCCGAGACCCAGGCGCCAACTGTCGTCATTGACGTTGCCCTGCGGAGGCGCGGCCAAGGCATCCTCCAGCCAGAGTGCCGCCTGAACGGCGATGTATGAATCTGCACTGGTGGCGTGTTCGGAATCGAGCTGGTGTTCAGCATCCAGCCCAGGCAGCGGCAGCATCCGCAAGCCTTCAACACCAAAGGCAGTGTGCTTCGAGAAGAACTCCTCTGGGCTGAGCCGTTCTTCTTCGATCAGGGAGGCGGGCTCAAAGCGGCTGGCGAAGATCTGCCCGGCGTAATCGAGCATCGCCTGGCGCGACTCGGGGCCGCCGAGGGTGGCGGATGTGCCCACGCACACCAGCTCTTCCCCGGGGCATTGGAGGCGATCACGCAGGCGACGGATCAGGCATGCGAGATCGGTGCCCTGGGCGCCGTCGAAGGTGTGGAATTCGTCCACCACCAGATAGCGCAACACACTGGTGCCATCAGGCAACCGCCCGTTGTGCTCCCACAGCCCCTGGACATGGGGCTGGATGAGGAGGTAATCGAGCTGCTTGTAGTTGGTGAGCAGGATGTCGGGCGGGGCCTTCTGCAGCGCGTCCTTATTGGTGATCACGCTGGTGGCGGTCATCGCCGCCGTCTGTGCCTCATCGTTCGAGCCGATGTAGAGGCCAGCTCGGAGTCCGGCAAGAGCAGGAGTGGTGTGGATCAGGTCAGCTATGCGCCTGGCCTGGTCTGTCGCCAGGGCATTCATCGGGTAGATCTGGATCGCCTTGATGCCGCGGGTTCCTTGGCTGCGCTGCTGGCGGCAATGCTCCAGTAGGGGCAAAAGGAAGCACTCGGTTTTGCCCGAGCCTGTTCCGGTGGCTACCAGGGTGTTGCGTGGTGTTCCAGGCAGCAACCGGTCGAAAGCCTTCTCCTGGTGCCGGTAGGGCGGGAAGGGCAGCGGGATCTGCGGGAACCAATCGCGCCCGGTGCCCTGGTGAAAGGGCAGGGCCACCGACACGTAGGGGCCCTTGAGCAGCTGCTCGCGATCCGCCAGGAAGCGGTCGATCAGCCCCGAGAACCCCGGCGTAGTGGGGTGAAAGGCGGTGCGGATGGCATCAGCCGCCACCTGCTCCAGCTCACTGGCAACGACGGAGGGGAGCATGGTTAGCTCGCTCCTTCCTTCTCGAAGAACTCCCAGGCAACCCTGTAGTCCTTCACCCGATCACATCGATCAAACGGCGCCTCATAGGTGATGGTGCGCTCCACCGGCCCACCAGGCAGCGTGTCATCCAGGATCGTCCGCTCGAAGACCCCAAAGGTCTCGCGTTGGATTTCCTCCCAACCAATCTCTTTGCTGGTCCCACGTCCTTTGGAATTGCGCGGGAAACCTAATCCAGCAAGACCTTTGTTAATTGTGAATACAATTTTACCTGACTTATCATACCAAGTATCAGCTTCATATTGTTGCATGACCGGAAATTGCGCTTCGTATATTGCTATAAGCTCTTGAAGAGTCAACCCTAGCAGCTTTGCCACAATGACATCAATCTCTACCAATGCTTGTCGCCTTTGGAAATCACGCCTTAGCGAGCAACTGCGCTGCCAAGTATTAGTTAAGTTCCGGAAAAAACTATTGTCGAGCCTGGGGTCTTTCTTGCTCCAGCTCTGCAACGCAAAGGATTCATCCCAACTCTGCACCCACAAGCCTGAGTAGTGCCTTGAAAGACAATTAAGGATTAGAACTCTAATGCTTGCCTCTTGTGAGCTCGAAGGTATTGGCAAAGTCTTGGCAATAGCCGACATATTCCCGCGGCCAGTTGATTTCACATAAAAATCAAGGGGAATACTTGACAGCCCGCTGGCCATTGCAAGAAGATTACTGGTGTTTTCAAAAGCAAAGGATATACACGTGTTGATGTGACCAATGCCTGGTGGAACTAATGCGCTTACAAGAGTTCTCTCTGCTCCTTGACTTAGCATAAAACGACTAACGCATCTAAAATGCTTATAAACAGCTTCCTGCTTCCCCCAGGAGGCTTTTGTGCTTTTCTTGTTGTATTGGTCCGGGGATATTAAGGGAAAGTAGTTACACCTCGGCACGTAGTCGTCTGGTATCACCTCAAGATCTATCGGGTCGTAATGTCCCTTTTCGGTGCAGATTCGTCTTGGGGTCTTATAGATTGGATTAGCAGTGAAGATGTGTGGTCCAGAAATGATGAGGTCCTCGAGCCCACCCGGAAATGCCGTGTTTCTCTTGATGATCCCTTCGGATTGAGAGTTTGTTTCATGCCACATATTGTCTATCGCGCTAGTGCTAACTAGATCATACATCTTACTCTTGCATGACCCCAGCTTATTTATTACGCCAAGAAGCTGTTCTGCATGAATCACTGGAAGCTTTGCATGCTCGGGCTTTGTGCCTGGCTCGTCATAAAGTCTTGCCAGGAGCTCCAGTTCACTTCGCTGGATGAACGTAACCCTACTTGAATGCCCCCTGGTATTCCATTTGTTGCAAGCATCTTTCATTCCTCCTGGACTTCCTGACCCATCTTGCGCAAAGCATTCATCGATGGTTTTTGTCGCAAAGAGATTGGATATTGATCTAAATCCAGGCTGACTAGGGCGCCCATAGATATTAATACTGAATTTGTTTCGGCTTCCAATTGGAAAGAGTTGAAATTCATTCTGAAATTGAAAATGGTACCGCAGGCGCGAGTAGATCTCCTCCCTAAGCCGACCAGCACGAGGATCCTCATAAGTACCTTCAGGATGCAAAAAAGCCTGCACTCCAAAGACCGACCCTAATCTCCACCCGAGTGGAAGAAAGCATTTGTACAGGTTTACCGAAGAGCCAGAAAGAATAGGATAATTAACGGTTGATCCAAGAGCATGCTTGACTCCGTTCTGCGCCTCATATTCATCCAGGTAGGTTCGCCGGAGGGACGGGCTTGCTTGGAGGAGCTCTGATCTGGTTTTGGAAAGGGTGCTTGCTGCCATCTTTCGTATTAAGACTCTTGGATCTTTATCGCTTATCACTCCTTTCTCTTCCCAGTCAATTCTTAGCCAGGGAGGGTTTCCTACAATCAGGTCAAATCCACCACTTTTCAGCAGATCGGCGAACTCAAGATCCCAATGCAGCGGCCGGATCCGCTGGGCTACTGTTTCCACCTGGCGCAGCCGCTCAAACTCTGCCTTGAGCTTCTGCACATCCACAAAGCCGTGGCGATCGGAAAACGCCACCGCCAGCTGTTTGGGTTGCGTATCAGCAAACAGATTTCCCTGGCCAGGTTCGGGCGATACGCCCTGCTCCAGATCACCCAGGATCATGCTCAGCTCCAACAGCCAAGTGTCCCGGTTGGGTAATGAGCCAGCCTGGCGGATCGGCCAGAACCAGAGAGCACACCAGTAGTCCATAGCCCACTTCAGCCGCAAGCGCGCATTGGTGTTGGCCACATCACGGCCCAGCACCTCCTGCTCCTGGATCCGGTCTTTGAGCTTCAGGGGAGTCCAGTCACCCTCCTGGGCTCCAGTGGAGTCTTCCCACACCGGCAGGGGATCGGTGGTGCGCTCTCGCAGCTGCTTCTGCTGCTCAGCCCAGTCTTTCCAGAGGGCATCCACCAGCTTGCTCAGCCGCAGCAGGTGGGCGATCTGGGCGTCGGTGAACGGCTCACCCACAAACGCTTTGTTCCAGCGCTTGCAACGGTCGATCGCATCCGGCTCCAGCTCCTTGATGACCTTGTCGGTGTAGGCCGCCATGCCCGGATCGGGCAACAGGAAATGGAAGATGCCGTCCTTAGGGAGTTCCGCATCCCAGGCCAGTTCTTCCGGTGCATGCTCATGCCAAAGCTTGCGCGGTTTGGCACTACGTACCGTGCTGGTGGGTAGCTGGCTCACCCGATAGATCTGCCGCCTTGCACCGATCAACGAGTTGCCGCACACCAACTGCTGGCTGAACCAGGGCACAAACGCGCGGCCGTTCTCCGGTGTGAAGATGCTGTTGAGCCAGAGGCTCACCTCCGCCAGCTCTACCGCCACCGGGTTGAGGTCAACACCGAACACGTTCTGATCGGCTAGGCGCATCTTCACCTTCTGCAGCTCGGTGGCGAACTGCTCATGGGGGATGCTTTTGCCGGTTTCCTGCTGGCGCAGCTCTAGGTAGGCCTGAGCCAGCTGGTTCACCACTTCGTTCAAAAACGCAGCAGAGCCCATGGCCGGCTCACACACCTTCAGCTGCAGGATCTCGGCCGCAGTTTTGCCCGGTAACAGCTCCTTGAGCGCGTACTTCACCAGGCACTGGGTGAGCGATTCGGGCGTGTAGTAGCTGGCGCTTTTTTCGCGGTCACGCCCCGCCAACCTATAGATGAAGCTGCCCTTGGGATAGCACTTCGGTTTGCCGGTGCCGGGATCGGGAACGATCTCATCGGCCTTGTAGGCCTTGAGCTGCTCTTCGGTTACGAAGTGACCCACCTCCAGCTCGTCGTGGGCTTGTCCACTGGCTTTGGTGTTGTCGTCGTCTCCCTCGTCGTCACCCTCATCGAAGTTTTCGTCATCGCTAGCGGTGGCTTTGGCCTTCTTTGGGGCGGGTTGCACTTCAAAGAGGTCTTCTTCTGCAAAGAAACCCCGAAAGCTCAGCAGGGCCTCATACACGGCGCCCAACTGGTTGATGCCCAGCTGCGAGTAGCTGACTCGGCCGCGCCGCTTGCCCTTGCCTTCCTTGGTGAGCGACATCAGCTCGATCACCTCGCGCAGCACCACGTTTCGAAAGCGCACGCGTATGAGCGTGGGCATGCGATCGGGATCGAACAGGTGCGCCTTCAGTGGTGTGAGCCGGAAGCTGTCGTGGAACGGGTCATCGTTATCGGCAAGCGGCAGCTGGGCTGTTTCGTCGTCGCGTTTGGGGTAGCCCTCCCAGATCATCTGGAACAGGCGATCGAGCGAATCGCTGATGTAGGTGCTCTCTTTGTCTTCCTCGCTGCCGAGCTCAGCCGTATCCATATCCCGCAGGCTCTCCAGGCTGTAGCCCAGGCGATACACGTCGCTGCCCATCGGCGCATAGCCCAGATCGGGCCGGCTCTCGATATAAAAAAGAAACAGCAGCCGGTACATGTACCGGAGACATTCACTGGTCAGCTGCTCGGCGTCGGTCTTGCCCTTGAACACGCCTTCACCTTTGCTGCGGCGCCAGTGGATCGCCTCGTTGCCGAGCAGCTCAATCGACTTACGGAGGGCGTACTTGAGATCACCGCTCACCTCATAGGCGTGCTTGTGGCTGTTTTCATCCAGCTCATCGAGCAGGGGTGTGCCGCCGCCCGTGGGGCAGGTGTGCTCGCGGTGCAGCAGGGTGGCCGCCGCCAAGACGGCATCAGGATTGTTCTCGCCCAGCAGGGTGTCGAGCTCAAAGCGCAGCAGGCGTGAGGCCGCCCATTTCTGGCGGTCGATCAGCAGCAGCTGGTCGCGGCTCACCGCCAACACCCAGCGCGGCGGGATCTCCTGGCCGAACACCCGTTCGCTGATCAGCTCTTCCCAGGTTTCTTTGCCGTTGCCATCGGCGTCGACTTCGACGTGGCCCAGCGCTGGATCGGCGATCTGACAACCCCATTTCGACGCGATCGTGAGCTCCAGCGAATCGGCCGGCTCATCGCTGGGGTTGAAGCACTCCACCACCCACAACCAGGGCTCGCCCTTTGCGTTTGTCACCTCGGCTAGCAGTGGTAGCTGATAGGGCTGGCCACCGACCAGTACGGTTTCGGCCTTGGGCGCATAGGAGTAGCCCAGTGCCTCACACAGTGGCTGGAAGAACAGCTCCCGCTGCAGCCGCAGCCGCTCGGCAGAATCCCCTGCAATGGCCAGTTCCGCTTCCCTGAGCTTCTGCCAGGGTTTGCGAAGGTCCTTGAACAGCGCCTCCGGCGTTGAGGCGTCAGCGGCGGGGTCGGCTTTTTGCTTGGCGTCGGCTTCCTCCCTCCAGCGCTCACGCACCTTTTTGATGTCGTTCGTCAGAACGCTCTCGAGGTAGTGGGCGGAATAGAACTCGTTGCCGTTGGTGATTCCTGGTAATGCCATGGATCAAGCCTCCCGGTGCAGCACGGCCACAAGCTTCAGGTAGGGGGCTGGTTCGATGGTCATCACGTCCTGAATGAAGCGTTCGTGGTCTTGGAAGCGTCGCTCGATTGCCGTCTGTTTGTCCTGGCGGATTTTTTCTTTGATCTCTGC